>JAIEMN010000017.1 GCA_019752115.1 Gemmatimonadaceae bacterium | reverse complement strand
GCTGCGCAACGCACTGGCCTCGGTCGAGGGTGGCGAGCTGCTGATCATGGGCGCCCCGCCGCCCGCCGGCGGAGGCCGCGCGACCGGCCACCGGCGCGCGACAGTTCGACCGCGCCCTCGCGCTTGAAGACTCCGGCTACACCTCCGCCAGCGCGAGCGTCGGTGATGTGAACCGCGACGGCCACCTCGACATCGTGCTGGTGAAGGGGCGTCACTGGCCGCTCCCGAATCTCGTGCTCCTCGGTGACGGCAAGGGCGGCTTCCAGCGCCCGTATGCGGTCGATCCGGTGGGGGATCGTTCGTACTCCGGGATTCTCGTCGATCTCGACGGCGACAGCGCGCTCGACCTCGTGGTCAGCAACGATGACCCCGACGCCAAGAAGGTCTATCGCAACGATGGCCGCGGGCACTACACGCTGCTGACCACGTTTGGCAGCCCGCTGTGGAGTACGCGACATGTGGCCGTCGGCGATGTGACCGGCGACGGCATTCCCGATGTCCTGCTCGCGAACCGCAACAGCCGGCAGCCCACCGCGAGCTATCTCTGCCGCGGCACCGGTGGCGGAAAACTGGCCGATCCCTGCACCGAGATCTCGCGCGGCTCCGCGACCACCATCACACTCGCCGACGTGAACGGCGACAAGGCACTCGACCTCATCGTGCCCTATCGCGACGGCGGTCAGGGGTACGTGCTGCTGAATGACGGCCATGGCGCGTTTCCCACCCGCGTGCCGTTCGGCCCCGAGAAGGCCACGTGGCGCGCCGCCTACGCCGCCGATTTCGATGGCGACGGCGTGATGGACCTCGCCGCGATCGATGAACTCGGCAGCGCGATGCTCGTGCGCGGGCTGCGCAGCGGGGGCTTTGCCACCGCCGAGCCGCTCGGCCCGAACGGCCAGCATCCCTACGCGATCACCGTGGCCGATGTCGATCGCAACGGGCGCCCCGATATCATCGTGGGCTATACCAATGCCCGCCCGATCGTGTTTTTCAACGACGGGCCCCAGCCGTTCACCCCGGTGCCCTTCGGCAACGCACAGGGCACGGCCTACGGATTCGCGGTGGCCGACCTCAATGAAGACGGGCTGCTCGATATCGTGATGGCGCGGACCGACGCGCCGAACATGCTGTACTTCGGGAGGCGGTAAACCGGCGCGCTAGGAGCGCCGGGCCCGTTGTTGCAGGTTGCACGCATGATGCCGCGTATGCGCCGAGAGCAACCGGAGCGCGAGCGCCGGCCGTAGCGGCCCGAAGTACGCATGCATCACGCGGCGGTCGGGCCGTTGTTCCTCGGCGAAGCGGAGTGCCGATGCCGCCTCCGCAGCCGCTTCGCGCACGCGCGCCGTGAGCGCGTCGGCCGTCATGGTGTCGTCAACAACAGGCGGGCGCAGCTCCCCCGGCGCGGGCGCCCCGCGCGGAAACGTGCGCGTGGCCAGGAAGTACGGCAGCAGCACCATACGAGAGAGCCAGGCCACCACGCGTGGCGCCCGGCGCCGCATCGCCGCACCATCGCGCACGGCGGCGGCACCATAGTCGTACGACATCGCCACGTGCACACACTCCTGCGCCACGCTCCAGCCGCCGGTGGCCGGTACCGCGTGCAGCGTCGCCCGGTCCGTGTCGCGCACCGCAGCGATGAAGGCCGCCAGCACCTCGGCCTGTTCGTCGAGCACCCGACGCCAACGCGTGTCACCGCCGGCCATCACAGGGGCCCGCGCGTGCTGAGGACACGCCGCATCTCCACCTGGAACCGCCCCTTCTGCGTTTCATCGAACCACACGATGCGGTTGCTCATATCGAGCGCCGCCTGAATGGCACGGGTGCCGTTCAGCGTGTCGCCGGCGAGATCGTACGCATCCGCCAGCAGCGTGTGACTCAGGATCTCCTCGGGGTACTGCGCGACGAGCTCCTTGGCCGCCGCCACCGCCCGTTCGCCGTTGAGGCGCGCCAGCCACGTCTGCACGACGGTGCTCAGCAACCGCGCCGACGCGGGCACCGTGAACCCCACGCGCCTGGACTGCTCGGCCAACCCCGCCGCCAACACGCGCTCGGGCTCGCCCTGCTTGAGCGCCAGACTGTCGCGCCACGGCTGCGGCAGGTCCCACGCCTTCGCATCGAACACGGCCCGCAATCCCAGCGGGATGCCGGCGAGCGGCGCGCCCGTGTGCTCGAGCCCCGCCGCATCGGTCTGCACCACGCGCCAGTGCACCGGTAACGCGGGCCGCAGCGCCGCCTGCAGGCGCGCGATATTCGCCAGCGCGCGCGTTTCGAGCGAACCCGCCGACAGCACCAGCGTGCGCGCGGTGCGCGACACCGTATCGCCCGACACGCAGCGCGTCACCTCGGTCTCCAGCGTATCGGAGATCGATGGACTGATCGCGATCACCGCAGGAAACGCCGTGGGCTCGCGGCACATCGCGCGCAGGGCAAACCAGCCGCCGCGCGAGTGGCCGATCAGGGTGCGATAGGGAAGCGTGCGATAATCCTTGTCGATTTTCGGCAGCAGCTCCGTGGTCAGAAAGCGGAGAAACGCATCGGCGTTGCTTCCCAGATCCGCCGATCGGCTGCCGTGCTCCACCGCCACCACGATCTGGCGCGGCATCGCCACCGCGAAGCCATCACCAGTGAGGTCGTAGTCCGCCGCGGCTACCGTCAGGTCGTAGAACGCGCGAACCTGCCCATCGAGGAGCACGATTACGGGATAGCGCTGTTTGGCGATCGCATAGTCGCGCGGCAGACTCACGTGTACGACTTTGGTCTCACCCAGCACCTGCGACGGCACCCGGATCGCGCGCACCTGCGCGCTGGCCGTCCGGTTCACCAGGCCGACGGCCAGTGCGATCGATAAACGCGCGCGCCGCATCACTCAGCGGCGCGCGGCGTGCGCGCGCTCCATGAGCGCCACGATCTCGGCGAGCGTCTTCACGCCTTTGTCCTCGTCGTACCACGCCATCTTGCGCGTGTGCGCGTCGGCGTCGGACATCACCCCTTTCTGGGCCAGCATCCACTGCTGCAGCTCCGGCGGCCGTTCGATGAACGCCCCGCGCTCCACAAAGGTGGCATCGAGCAGCAGCACCGTGGGCGTGGCGGCCCGCTGATCCGGCGTCCGGTGCGCTTCCATGATCGCCCGCCCGACATCGCTGCCGATGATCCGCAGCTCCACCCCGGGGAGCAGCGCCACCAGCTGAGCGATGTACGGAATGGTGTTCACGCTGTCGGAACAGCCGTCAACGGCCACCGCGAGCAGCTTCCAGCCACCGCCCGTGGCCCGCGCGCGCTGCACCAGCGCCTCGGGCGGCGTGCTCCACGTGCTGTTGCGGTCCCACAGCTCCCGGCGCGCCTTCGCGTTGGCCAGGAACGTGGCGTACGGGACGCCGCGCTCGAACAGCGACGCAAGCGCCGAGTCGGCCGCCGCCCGTGGCGTCGAGACGACCGGCTCACCACGCGGGGCCGAAACCGGAACCGGACAGAGCACGAGCGAAGCCACGAACGACAGGGCGCTGAGCATGGGGCGAGCGGGTGAGAGGAGCCTAATCTTCCACGGACATTGGGCACCCGCGCAAGCGGTGGCGGGACCGCGATCCGGGCACCGTCGCGCGGTAAGGGCAAGCCTGACGCATCCTGGGCGGATGCCGCACACACATTGGCGCGCGAGTCCGCAGCTTTGAATGGGAGCGCACGACATTCTGCCGCGCTCCGCCGGTCATGAGGTCTCCTCCATGAGGTGAGCACATGACGATGTCCCGCCCCTCGAGCGCGCTCTGTGCGCGGCTCGCGCTACTTGGCGCCGCCTGGTTACTGGTTGGATCGTGTGTGCGCGTCCGCAATCCGGTGCTCCGCAGTCCGTCGGCACCACTGGACACGGTGCGCACCGATGCCACACTCAAGATTCACTATCGCTCCGGCGCGCTCGATGTGCTGCGCTCCTGGGATCGCGAGGGGGATAGCGTCATCCTCGGCCTGGCGCGCCGCTGGGATGCCGAGCGACGCCCGCTCGAGTCGGTCTTCGTGCGCGTGCGACTCGATACCGTCGCCTTGCTCGAGACGAATGCCCCACTGACCGTCGGATCGTTCGGCGAGGGCGTGATCGATGCCTTCCTCGTGCTGGGCACCGTCGCCACGGTCGGATGCGTCTCCGATCCGAAGTCGTGCTTTGGATCGTGCCCCACCTTCTATCTCGACGCGAACCCGGCGGCCCGACCGTTGGCGGAAGGCTTCTCGTCCAGCATCGCGCGGCGACTGGAAGCCCACGATGTCGATGACCTGCAGACGAGTCGCGCGGGCGGATCGCTGGTGCCCCTGCTGATGCGCAATGAGGCGCTCGAATCGCATGCCGTGCGGTACGTGCGACTGCTGGCCGTGCCAACGCCGCCGCAGGGCGAGGTCTTCGCCACACCCGATGGCACGATCATCGGCGTGCAGGAGGTGCAGACCGTGAGCCGGTGCCGCAACGGCCTCGTCGATTGTGTCCGCGAGGTGGCGGCACGCGACGCGCGCGAATGGCACACGCCCACCGACTCCGCCGATCTCGCGGCGCCCGACACCGTGCACGTCACCTTCACGGCAGCGCCCGGCACGCCGGTGCTGCTCATGGCCGCCCGCCAGGCGTTCGTCTCCACGTTCGTGCTGTATCAGACGATGGCGACGCTCGGCACGACGGCCGGATCCTGGCTCGCGAAGCTCGAGCGCGGCGATCCCGACGCGCGGCGCCCGCTCGACGAGACCAATCGACTCATCGGCGAGATCGCCATCGACGTGCAGGATGCCGATGGCATGTGGCATCCCGCGGGCCGCTACGCGGAGGCCGGACCCATTGCGACCGACGTGCAGGCGATCCCGTTGCCGCCGATTGCCCGCCCCCGTGGTGCCGCGCTCCAGCTCCGCCTGCGCTTTGCGCGCGGCAACTGGCGCATTGGCTATCTCGCGCTGGGCACGCTCGGTGACACCCTGACCCCCGTGGTCCTGGATCCACGCACCGCCACGTTGGAGACCGGCGCCACCTATCGGGGCGCCCGCCCGCCGCGCAGCGATGTGCGGGACATTCTGGTCGACACCACGCGCGTGCTCTTCACGCAGCCGGGCGATGCGGTACAGCTCAGCTATCGCCTGCCCACCGACGCGAGCACCTATCGCCTCTTCATAGACTCACGCGGTTGGTACCGTGAGTGGATGCGCCGCGAGTGGCTCGCCGAGGAGAATGCCGCGTTGAGTGCGTGGGTGATGACCGATCCGCGCGCCGCCCTGCGGCTCCTCGCGCCAACCTTCAAGGCGCGCGAGGCCGGCTTTGAGCAACGCTTCTGGAACAGCCGATTCGGCCGAGGGACCCCATGAACACGCACGCCATGCGCACGAGCCTTGGGCTCGTCGTCAGCCTCGGCCTGTTCGGGTGTTCGATGGCCATGCAGCGCCACCCCGAGCGCGGCGCCCCCGTCCGCCTGACCATGGTGGCGGATTCAGCCCTGAAATTCACGGGCGAACTGCTCGCCGTGAGCAACGACAGCCTCTGGTTGCGGGATACGCACGCCACCGTGCGCGTCTGGCCACTCGCGAGCATCTCCAGCGTGCGCGTCTCACGCCAGACCCAGGTCTTTGCGCGCACGGTGCTCCGCGGCGTGGCCTTCGGTGCGGTCTCCGGCGCGGCACTCGCCGGTGCCTGCAGCACCATCTCCGATGGCTGCGAGGCCGTGATGGGCATATGGACTGGCGTGTTTACCGGGGTGAGCCTGCTGGCGGGTGGTCTGTCGCACGCACAAGTCGAGTACCTGCGCGTGCATCCGCCCACGCGACCAGCACTCGCCCCATGGGCACGCTATCCCCAGGGGTTGCCACCCGCCGTCGGGCGCGGCGAGGCGTCGGCCCCGCCCGCGCGTGACGGGCCGCCGGCGGGGAAACGATAGCGGGACGTCGGACCAGCAAGGGTATGGCAATGACAAGGGCTCGTGTGCGTCGATCCACCGGAGCGGTGCTGGGGCAGATCCTGTTGACCCTCGCCCTGTCAGCGTGTGCGGCCCGTGCGCCAATGCCGATGGATCGTGCACCGCGCCGCGACACCGTGTGGTACGTCGCCATCCGTAATCGCAGCTCGCAACGCAGCCTGCCGCGGGCCGACGATTCGCTGGAGTACGGGCTGGCACTCTTCCGCGCGCCGCACGAACAGCGCGCCGGATCCACCGGCGACCTGACCTTCGAGTCGCGCGAGGTGCTCTCAGCGGCCGCCTTTCACGACGCACTGCAGCAACGGGTGCGCCGGCCGCGTGAGACCACCGCGGGAGCGGTGCTGTACGTGCATGGCTTTGCGACCTCGATCAGCGAAGCCTGGGAGTACACCGCGACCGCCCAGCAATTCGGCGGCGCACACGACCCGTGGATTGCCTTCGCGTGGCCATCCCATGGCCATGGCATCACATGGCCGCGCCGTGGCGCGTGGTTCAGTCAGGCGTATCGCGAAGATTCGGCGTCGACGGTGATCAGTCAGCCCGCCTTTGCGCGTGCGCTCATGAACGTGGTGGATGCGGTCGGCGGCGAGGCCCTGACGGTCACCGCGCACTCGCTGGGGGGTCAGCTGGTCGGCAACGTGCTCGCGAGCGATACCGCCGTGCGTCGTGCGCTGCAGGCGCAGCCGCTGCGAGCGCTGGCCTTTCTCGTCCCCGACGTCGAGGCCGAGCGCTTCCGCGACAGTCTGCTGCCGACGTTCGCCGCCATTGCCCACCGCCGTGTGCTGTACGTGTCCGGGCGCGATCGCGCCCTCGCGCTGGCGCGTCGCGTGAGCGGCAGCACGCGCGCCGGCCAGCGGGTCAGCCCGCCGCTGGCGCCCGATCTGACGGAAACCGTCGATATCACCGACGCGCTGACCACCGAAGGCTGGTTCCAGCGCCTCGTGGGCACGCACCACGCCGTGCGTCGGCTGGCCGGCGTGCTCTTCGACGTCGCTAACGTGGTCGCCGGCGGGCGCGATCCCATCTGCCGCGAACAGGTGGGCACCGGCGTGCGGCAGGTCGATGGCACGTGGATGCTCCGCCGGGTCCCCAATCCGCGGTCGGCGGAGCTCGACGGCTGCCCGCCGTTCCGTACGGAGGCTACGCGATGATTGGGAGACCCCTGCGCCTGGCGCTCACCGGTGGGCTCTTCGCGTTGGCGACGGCGATTGCAACGGCGCTGGCACACGCGCAGCCGCGCCTTCCGTCCGACGGCGGCACGATCTACTCGCTCGGGCAGCCTGGTGCATGGCTGTCCACGATCGGTGGCGCAACCGGCATCGGGCGCCGGAGCGGGAGCGCCTCGGGGGTGGCCGAAGTCCGGGTGGGCGTCTACTACGAGCTGCTCAATCGCGCACTGGGCCTCGGCGGCGTGCAGTTCGAGCTGTACGGCGGCACCTTGAACGCCAACGCCGACGGCGGCGCCCGCGCGCGTCTCGTCTCACCCTTCGCGCGCATGGGCATCGGGCTCGACTTCAGCGGTGCCGATCACCACGTGCGGCCCATGCTCTCCGTGAACTGGCCCGGACGACGCGGCGGCCTCTTTCACGATGGCACCATGCTGCGCATGGACGTGCGGCCCGGACCGGAGCGTGTACTGACGCTCGGCATCGAGTCGCCGTGGCGGCGGCGCATTCCCTGGGGCACCACGCGCCCCCTGAACGACCGGGCGCGGCTGTCGAACCAGCGCGCCCCATATGCCGCGGTGCCGACCACGCCGCCGGCCTTGCCGGTGGCGCTGGCCGACGCGCGACAGGCGGCGATGCGCATGCAACTGCTGACGGTACCGTGGCTGGACCACAAGGGCGGCGGTGGCGCGCGCAGCGATGCCGTCGTGCTCGCGCGCTTGCAGGATATTGCCCGGGAAGCGGATAACACCACGCTCGAACTCGAGACGCGGCGCTTGCACCGCGCACTGGTTCGCGCCTTCTCCCAGGTCCTCGGGCCGGTCAACGACAGCGGCACGAACGCCGCCGGCGAGCGCGCCGCACGACAGGCGCGGGCCGTCCTCCTGGATGAAGTCCTGCTGCCGTACGACCGGTTGCTCGGCCAGGGCAAGCACGATGACACCCTGCGCGAGTTTGCGGTGCACGCACGCGGCGTCTTCCTGCGCTGGCTGCACGTCGAATCCGGACTGCCGCGTGAACGGACCACCGACGCCCTCGGCGTGTTCGTCCAGCTGCTCGACATCGTCGACGGC
This sequence comes from Gemmatimonadaceae bacterium, assembly GCA_019752115.1. Taxonomy (NCBI): domain Bacteria; kingdom Pseudomonadati; phylum Gemmatimonadota; class Gemmatimonadia; order Gemmatimonadales; family Gemmatimonadaceae; species Gemmatimonadaceae bacterium. The sequence goes on along the minus strand of JAIEMN010000017.1, from coordinate 44,959 downwards.
GTGCGAGGTGCTGCCCATCGCGACTGGGACGACTCGCGGTTCGTGTGGCTACCCCTCCAGCTGGCGCTGCTGCCCGAGGAGCACGACACCCAACAGGAACTGGATGCGCTGGTAGACCGCGCAAGCGGTGAACCGATCACCGAAGGCAATGACGTGTCCTACGTCATCAACGAACAGTTCCAGTACCAGCTCAGTCGCACCATTCGCGCGGCGCGGTTCTATCATGTGCTCTGGACCCACGACTTCCGCGGCGTGGACGCCAAGGGCGATCCCGACGAGATGAGCTTCCGGCATGTCCTGCGCTCCTACCTCGCAGCGATGATCAGCCGCGTGCGCGCATACGACGCGACCGGGGTCTTTCCGTCGTACTTCATCATTCTGGATGAGTGGTTCTACCGGAGCAACAAAGGCAGTCTCTGGCTGTCGCTGCTCGAGCGCCCGCTCGATCATGAGGTCGACCTGCCCGAGCGCTTCGCCGCGTGGGAGGACTCCCTCCGCGCCGCGCAGGACTCGCTCCGCGAAGCGATCGCCCACTCCTCGCTGCTCTCGGCGCAGCGCGCGCAGTATGGCGAAGCGTGGCTCAAGAACCTGATCAAGGTGCACGTCAACATTACCAACACCAACGACCCGACCTTCTGGAGCTGGCACGTCGCGACGGCCTTCCCGGTCCCGGACACGTGGATGCGCGATCATCGCAAGATCGTGTTCTATGACATCACCGAGCGTGATCTGTATCGCGGCGAATCGATCGTCACCGGCGCTGGCATTGGCGAACACTACGCCAGTCTCGCGTGGGAAGATCGTTCCTTGCTGGTCCGTGGCCCCGCCAACCTGGCGCTCAAGGCCGCCGCCCGCGAGCTGTTCCTCGGGCAGGGCTTCACGCCGGCACAGATTCCGGCGGTGCTGCGCGAGGAACCCCGGGCGCTCGACTACGACGCGCAAATCGCCCGCGCCAAACCGGTCGGCGGCCGCCCGCTGCGCGCGGTGCTGCTGCAGAATCGCACGGGCTACGACAACAAGAGCATCAACGTCACCAAGGCGCTGCTCTACACGCTCATGCCGCCCGGCTCCGTCATCAAGATTCCCGACTCGTTGTGGAACGGCACCTTCTGGGGATCGGTGCTGACCGGCTGCGCCATGCGTGGCGTTCGGGTGCTGGTCATCGCACCAACCTTGGCGAACGCGCCGGCGCGCGCCTTTGGCTCGCTGATCCGCAGCCGCGAACTGCTCTGGCGCCTGCTGATGGCCGATCGCGTGCTGGGCACAGTCATTCGGGCGAACGGTGGATTGCTCAAGGTGGGGCTGTACGCCTCGGAGATCCCCGTCTCCGATGTACCGCGCAAGATCCTCGCGGTACGCGCCACCCTCGACCGCTATCAATGGCTACGCGATCTCTTCAACTTCCCGCCCGAGGTCTACACCGGGCTCGATTCGATTGCCCGCACGCTCGGCCAGTTGCCGACGCCGGCGCGTGGTGGCTCCGAGTTCGAGGCTGGTCAGCATCCGCTGCTCCACCTCAAGGCCAACTTCATCGCCTCCCGAGAGGCCTGGAGCGTCATGGCCCGCAGTGACTGGGTCGACATGACGCGTGCCTTTGTGCCGCGGCGCATCTCCCAGCTGCAGGCACCCGGCGCGGCCGTTGCCGCGTTCGAGGACGTCCCCGATGCGCGTATCGATCTCGGCGGCGACGTGGTGCAGGCCTGGTACGATGCCCTGCCCGCTGCGACCCGCGAGCACGTGGTCTTCTACACAATGCTCGGCTCCGCCAACCAGAACGACCGCAGCATGGTCAGCGATGGTGAGGCCGTGGTCATGCTGGCCGGCTGGCCGTCGGTGACGGCCACCATCGATCTCATCTCGCTGATCGGCCAGTCCCGCTGGCTGACCGATCCCGCGGAACTGGACGCCCTGCTGCCGCGCCGCGGCTCCGTACCGACCCGGGTGGCGCACTGGTTCAAGTTCATGTTCTGAATGGCGCGCAGACATTCTGAAATCGCGTGAGGCGTGGCATACTGGAGCGAGCCCCCACCTTCACTCTCGCGTCCATGTCGCTCCCCCTCCCGAGTCCGCCCCGCCGCATCATCCTCGCCAGTGAGGCGCACGCCCACTGGGTGCCGCGCCTCACGGAGCGTCGTCCCGATCTCGACGTGCGCGGCACGCGCATGGCGGAGGTCACGCCGGAGATGCTCGACTGGGCGGAGGCCTACATCGGGTTCCGCCGCCCGGCCGTGGCGACCATGGGCCAGGTGCGCTGGGTGCACTGTACCGGCGCCGGCGTGGACGGTTGGATGGCTCCGGGCGCACTGCCGACCGACATCCTGCTCACCCGCACCACCGAGTCGTTCGGGCCGCCCATCGCCGAGTGGGCGCTGGCCCGGGCGCTCGGCTTCACGCAGCGCTGGCGTGAGCTCGAGGAGGCCCAGCGCACGAAGCGCTGGGCGCGCGACTGCGAGCCGCATATGCTCGCCGGCCAGCCGGTGCTGGTCGTGGGGACGGGTGACGTCGGCACGCACGTCGCGCGCCTGTTCGCGGCGATCGGATGCCCGGTGGTGGGCGTCTCGCGCACGGGCGCCGCGCGCCCCGAGCACGGCACCCCCAGTGTGTTCACCGCGCTCGCCCCGTTCACCGCGCTCCCGGCGCTGGTCGCGTCGGCCAAGGTGATCGTGCTCACCGCGCCGCTCACCCCCGATACGCGCGGTCTCCTGAGCCGCGACGTGCTCGCGCGCTGCACCGGGGCCGTGCTGCTCAACGCCGGGCGCGGCGCGCTCGTGGATGAGCAAGCCATCCTCCCCGCGCTCGATGCCGGCCAGCTCGCCGGCTGCGCCCTCGATGTCTTCGAGACGGAGCCGCTCCCCGCGGAGTCGCCGCTCTGGAGCGACCCGCGCGTCGTGGTGTCGCCGCACGTCTCCGGACCGAGTACCGCCACCGGCACGATCGACGGCATCGTGGAGACGCTCGAGGCGCTCGAGCGGGGGCGGGTGCCGCGGACGGTGGTGGATCGGGTGCGAGGGTACTGACGGGAGTAGCGTATACGTGGGGCGCATACGTACTGCGTATACGTACTGCGCATACGAGGGGCGGGAACCTCGGGGCACTGCGCCCCACGTATGCGCCTCTCAGCGCTCAGTCCGCCAGCGCGTCCCCAATCGCATTACACGCCAACACCGTCACGAAGATCGCCACGCCCGGAAACACCGCAAGCCACGGCTCGCTCGTCATTGTGGACTGCGCCTGCCAGAGCATGTTTCCCCAGCTTGGCAGCGGCGGCTGCACCCCCACGCCAAAGAACGAGATCGCGCTCTCGAGCAGAATGCCACGCCCCACGGCCAGCGTCGTGGCCACCGCCACCACCGGCACAACGCCGGGCAGCACATGCCGCGCCAGCACGCGCGGGGGCGACGCGCCGAGCGCCCGGGCCGCTGACACGAAGTCTTCGGCGGTGAGCGCACGCACCACCGGCCGCACCGCACGCGCGCACTCCATCCAACTCACGGCGCTCACCAACACGACCAGCAGCGGCACCGACGGCCGGACGAACGCGGCCACGAGCATGAGCAGCGGCAGCCGCGGAATCGCGAGCATCGCGTCGGTGAGGCGCATCAGCAGGTCATCCACGCGCCGCGAGGCGGCGCCTGCCATCGCGCCCACCAGCGTCCCCAGACAGGCGGCCAGCGCCGCCGATCCCACGCCAATGGCCAACGACACGCGTGCCCCGTGCAGCACGCGCGTCAGGAGATCGCGCCCCAACTCGTCGGTGCCGAACCAATGCGTGGCGGTTGGCCCGGCGCGGCGATGCGCGAGATCGAGCGCGTCATAGCCATACGGCGCCACCACGGGCGCCAGCGCGGCCGCCCCCAGCAGGACCAGCAGCACGAGCGCGGCGACCCGCGCATCGCCACGCCCCATCGCCCGCGGCGCGCGGGCGCTCAAGCGCCGTCTCCGGCGTGGCGCGTGCGCGGGTCGAGCCGCAGTACGATCAGGTCGGCGATCAGGTTGAAGAGCACGACCGACACCGACCCCATCATCATCACCGCCATCAGCACCGCGTAGTCGCGCTTGGCGAGCGACTCGATGAACAGCTGCCCCAGCCCCGGCCAGGCGAAGACCCCTTCGGTGACCACCGCGCCCGACACGAGCAGCGAGACATCCACCAGCACAACCGTCACGAAGGGCGGCAGCGCGACCGGCACGGCGTGGCGCCACACCACGCGCGAGGCCGACACGCCACGGGCGCGCGCCACCGTGGTGAACGGCATCGCCATTGCTTCACGCACCGAGCGCCGCAGATACCGCGACCACGCGGCGCCCAGGGCCACCGCCAGCACCGTCGCCGGCAGGATCAGGTGCGCGAGCCGGTCCGCGAGCCCACCGCCGCTCACCGCCACCCGCCCGCCGCTCGGCAACCACCCCAGCCAGACGGCGAACACGAGTTGCAGCACCAGCCCGGCCCAGAACACCGGCAGCGAAATACCGGCCACCGCGAGCAGCGTCGTCGCGCGGTCCACCCCACGCCGCACCGCGCCGTACACCCCGGCCGGTACCGCCGCGAGCAACGCGAGCACCACGGCGGCACTCACCAGCTCCGCCGTTGCCGGGACGCGCTCCAGAATGCGCGCGAGCACCGGCCGGCCATCCGCGTAGGAATAGCCCCAATCGCCGCGCACGAATGCCGCGAGCCAGCGCACATACTGCTCCGGCGCCGGTCGGTCGAGCCCCAGGGCGCGCTCCAACCGCGCAATGTCTTCGGGGCGCACGTTGGGGTTCTCGAGATAGGTCGCGAGCGGCCCACCCGGCGCCAACTGCAGCACGCCAAAGAGCACGGCCGACAACAGCAGCAGCAGCGGCACCGCCTGCAACAGGCGTCGCCCGATCACCCGATGCACGGCAGCCCCAGGCGCGCGGTCACTTGATGCGCCACGCCCACACGTTCCAGAACGGCCCGGCGTTCGTCGGGTTGCCCGTGTGCCCCTCGAGCGACGCCGGCACCGCATCCAGCTTCGTCGTGTTGTACAGCGGAATCTCGGGCGCCAACTCCGCCACGCGCCGTTGTACCGCCTTCAGGAGATCGACACGCTTCCCTTCGTCGATCTCCCGATCGCTGGCATAGAGCAGCGCGGTGAGGGCGGAATCCGCCACCTGATTGATATTGCGCCCACGCGGCGGAATGCGATCGCTCGCAAAGAACAGGGTCAGCTCCGGATCGGCGCCCATCTGCCACCAGTGCAGCATCGCGTCAAACTTGCCGTTGAACCAGAGCGCGCTGATCGCCGTCCCATCCACCAACTGCACCTGCACATCGGCGCCGACCGCCTTCCACTGCTGCTGCAGCACCTGCGCCACGTTCTCGCGAATCGCAAAGCCGGACTGGGCAATCAGCGTGAACGCCAACCGCTGCGACCCATTCGTCCGGATGCCGTCGGCCCCGGGCTTCCACCCGGCCTGATCCAGCAACGCCTTCGCTCGGGTCGTGTCGTACGCATACGCCGTCACGTTCGGCTCGTACGCGGGCGACAGCGGCTGTACCGGCCCATTCACCTCAGTCACCAACCCATCCAGCAGCGACTTCACGATCAGCGGCCGGTCCACTGCGTGCGCCAACGCCTGCCGCACCCGGACATCCTTGAACGCCGCCACCTTCCCCTGGTTGAGCGACACATGCTCGTAGCCGTTGCCGATCGTGCGCGCGAGGCGAACGCCCGCCACGTCCTTCAGTTCGCGGGCCTTGTCCCACGGCACCAGCGCCACCAGGTGCACTTCGCCGGTCTTGAGCTGATTGATCCGCGTGTTCGTATTGGCAATGAAGCGGAAAACCAGCCGCTTGATCGCCGGCAACGAATCGCCACGCCAGTAGCCCGGCACGCGCTCGAGCGCGATGTACTCACCCGTCTTCCACTCGGCCACCTTGTACGGGCCCGTGCCCAGCGGCGCGCGGTTGTACTCGGTGGCGGCGTCGATCGACGTGCCCGCCAGCACATGCTTGGGGAGCGTGCCGCGCACGAACTGCCACACATACGGCGCGTAGGGCTCGCGATAGTGCACGACCGCCGTCAGCGAATCCGGCGTATCCACACTCGCGATACGGTCGAAGCCATCCACGCTTTCGGGCTTCCAGTCGCCCTTGTTGATGGCATTCACAGTGAATTGCACATCGGCCGACGTGTGCGGCGTTCCGTCGTGCCACTTCACCCCCGGGCGCAGCTTCCACGTCACATCCATACCGCCATCCTTGCGGCGTACCACGCCACCGTTGGCCAGCGTGGGGATCTCGGCGGCCAGCACCGGCACCGCATGCATGCGTTCATCGGGCACGACCAGCCCTTCCACCACACACGACTCGATATCCTCGAGAATGTGTGTGGCGTAGCGATTCATCGTATCGGGCTCGCGATCGTAGCCGATCACGAGCAACTCGTTCGACGGCCCGCGTCCAGGGCTCGCAGCCGCGCCGCCGCTCGCGGGAACGGCGTCACCGCCCCCGCCGCAGGCGGCAACGGTCGCGCCGATCAGCGCGCACGCCATCCATCGGACCCGCATCCCCCCGCTTCTCATGCAACGTCCTCCGCAGCCAGCAGCAGCCGGCTCACCAGTGGTACGGGTAGCGCACCGCGCTCGAGCAGCGCCTCATGGAACCGGCGGAGCGAGAACGCGGGGCCCTGTGCCTGCTGCAGCGCGGCGCGCGTCCGCACGATCCCCTCGGTCCCCATCCAGTACATCAGCGCCGTCCCCGGGAACATACTTGCCTTCGTCACTTCCCCCGCGGCTTGCGCCTCGTCCATGTGCACGGTGTCCACCAGAAAGCGCGCGCACGCACTGGCCGTCCAGTCGCCAAGGTGCAGGCGCAAGTCGATGATCGCGCGGCCCAGAAAGCGCACCGCCGAGTGGGCCTCCGAGATCTGCTCGAGCGGGGTGAGCAGCCCGAGCTCGCCCGCCAACTGCGTGGCGTAGCAGGCCCACCCCTCGGCCATCGATCCGCCCTGGAACATCGCAATGCGCGACGCGGCATCGACGGCGGTCACCATCCCCAGGCGGGAGTGGCCGCGCGCCGCCATGCGGTTCTGCACATGATGCCCGAGCCCGCCGTGATGCAGCACATGATTCGTGCCGATCACACTGCGGTTCCAGGCGCGCATCGTGGCCTGCGCCGGCTCGGCGGGCGTGGACGCATCCACCGGCGCCACGAGATACTCGTGCACCGTGTACGGGTCGAACGGCGCCGGGGAGCGATAGAACAGGAAGTAGAGCTGCGGCTGCACCGCGCGCGCCCACACGGGGATCGGCACATAGCGCAGCGGCCAATCATGGGGCCACGGGACGACGTCCGCCGCCACCACCGCGTCGCGCACGGCATCCCATCGCGCGCCGAACGCCGCCACGAAGTCGGCCGGAGCCTCATGGTCGTTCGCCATCGCCTCGCGCGCCGCCGCCAGCGACCCACCGTACGGCGCGAGCGCGTCCTCGAGCGCCCGCAGCGCCTCCGGAAGCGCGGCGTCCACGCGGGCCAGCAGCGCGCGCGGCGATTCGTCGGTCAGGTGCCCGTCGCGCAGCAGCAGCGACAGCAGCGTCTCCCCGCAGGCGGCGCCGGTGTCGTCCACCGGGAGCGTGCGCAGCCACGACGCAGCGCCAGCGAACGCCTCCGCGGCCGACTGCGCGGCGTGCCGAAGCCCATCGGTCGCCGGCGCCGCACCGTGGGCGCCGAGCCAAAGCGCGAGCCCCTCGCCGAGCAGCTGCTGCGCCGCCCCGCACTCGCGCAGCGCGCGCGCGGTCCACGCGGCCGGCACACCGCCCGTGATCTCGCGGCGCATGGTGTCCAGAAAGCCTGGTACCGCGGCGAGCCGCGCCGTGAGCGACGCAACGCGGTCGGCAACGGGCGCAAAATCGCGCAGCATCAGCGACACCGCCCCGAAGATCGCTTCACCGGTCCACAGCGCCGGGTTTCGCGCGGTAAAGAAGCCACTCTCCACTTCCGCCACGCGTACGCGGGCGACGGCCTGCGCCACCAACGCGTCCAGCGCCACCGGATCGGCGGCCAGCGCCCGCCAGTCGCCGGGCACGGCGTGCGCCGCCAGCCGAGCACTGAGGGCCCGCAGCTCAGCAACCTCCGCGGCGCGCCCCGCGCTCGACCAGTCGGGCAAGCGCGCGTCGTGCGCATGCACACCGGCGAACGTCGCCGTGACCGGGTTGCGGGCCCAGAACGCCGCGAGGAACTCGTCAATCACCTCACTGGTGGCACGACTCACCGAACGACCGCGTCCGCCGGCAGGGGAATATCCACCCAGCGGCGCTCGCGCACCGAGAGCGTCACCGCGTTGATCAGCTCCTGCACATGCGCGCCGTCGTCAAAGTCACCTTCGCCGGGCATCGACGGATCAACGATCTCGTTGATGAACGAGTGAATGAGATTCGCGTAGAAGAGCGTGCGCCAGCTCTCACGCCGCGTGCCGCCCGGCGGATAGAAGTGCGCCGGCACCTCGAGCTCACGGAACTCCACCTGATCGGCGGTCGCTCCCTGGAGCACCTCACAGATCCCTTCCTCTTCGACCAGCCGACAGATCAGCGCGCCCTTGCTGCCGTACACGCGCGCTTCGATCCCCGGGTAGTTCCCCACGGTTACGAAGCTGGTCTGAATGGACCCGAATGCCCCCGACGCAAAATCGCCAATGAACACATCGCCGTCGTCGATGTTCATGCGCATCATCGTGCCGGTGGCGCGCACCATCCGCTCGGGGATGAAGTTGCGCATCGTCCCCACCACACTCGAGAATCGGCTCCCCATCATCAGGTGGCCGATGTCCATCACCGGAGCGCCGTAGCCTTCAAGGCTCGACACGTGCAGGATGGACTGATCGGCCGTGTGATCGACCTGCCGCAGCGGGTTCATCGGATCGAGGAACTGCGAGTTCTGCTCGTACCCGTTGAAGATGAACGGCGTGCCCACGTACCCCTGATCGATGAGCGCCTTCATGTAGCGCATCGCCGGCGCATACCGGAAGGTGAAGCCGAGCTTGGTGCGCACGCCCTTCTCACGCGCCAGCGCCGCGGCCCGGCGCGTCTCGCGGTAGTCGTACGCCACCGGCTTTTCGCACAGCACGTGCTTACCGGCCGCCAGCGCGCGCATGGTGAGATCGAAGTGCGTGTGATTGGGCGTGCAGATGTCCACCACGTCGATATCCGCGCGTGACAGCACGGCCTCGGGGTCGCTGGACCAGTCGGCGATGCCGAACTTCGCGGCCAGCGCCTGAGCACGCTCGCCGATGGTATCGGCAATCGCCACCACCTCGCAGCGCGCGTCACGCTGCCACCCGGGCACATGGGCAAATTCGGCCCACGCGCCGGCGCCCAGCACCCCCACCCGGACCCGCTTCGCTGTACTCATCGGTTCTCGTCTGCCTCAAGCCTGCGTGAAGGGGTCGCGTTCACCGGATGGTGGCGCGCGTGTCGCCGGGAAGCAGCAGCTGCCGATGCACCGCCACCGGCGCGATGCCGTTCTGCAACACCCGCTCGTGGAAGCGCTTGAGCGAGAACGCCGCCCCCTCGCGCGCCTGCATGTCGGCACGCAACGTCAGCAACCCGAGCTTCCCCAGAAAGTAGCCACCGTAGGTTGGATCGTACGCCGCCCGCTCGGCCTCGCGCCGCGCGGCCGGCGGCGCCAGAAAGGCGCGGTCGGCGAAGCACGCCCGCGCCTGCTCCAGCGTCCACTCCCGGCGATGCACCTTGATGCCGCTCAGCAGGCGGCAGACACGCACCAGCGCATCGCTGAGCTGCGCCATCGCATAGCGCGGGTCGCCATTTGCGTAGCCTTGCTCCACCACCAGCTGCTCGGCGTAGTGCGCCCATCCATCCTGCCCTGAGCTGGGCTGCGGGAACGGATTGAGCCCGATCCAGATCCGGCGGATCTTGCCCGGCGTCTTCCGCATCTGCGTGGCGTGCACCCAGTGCCCCGGCATCGCCTCGTGCGCCGTGGTGTTCGTCAGCGACGCGTGATTGAACCGCTCGAGCCAGGCATCCTGCTCGGCGAGCGGCTGATCTGCGCGGGCATCGGTGATGTAGTAGATGCTGGCCAGCGGCGTCCGCTCGAGCGGCGGCGACGCGTGCATGCTGGCAAAGCCCAGGTCAAACGGCTGCGCCGGCTCCACGATCACCTTTTCGTTGGTCGGCACCGTGACGAGATCCTTGCGGCGCACGAACGCCGTGAGCGAGTCCACGATCACGCGGGCGTCGGCCACCACCGCGCCCTGCCTGGGATGATCGCGACGCACCCGCGCCCAGGCGTCCTCACTCGACAGCGTCGGAGCAAAGCGCTTGGCCGCCGAATCGAACTGAGCCCGATAGCGCACCAGATGCCGCTCGCCGAGCGCCACCAGCGTATCGAGCGGCACCTCGATCAGCTCCTCGGCGCGATACCGGCGGGCCACCGCGTCGCCGCCGATGGCCAGGTCACCGGTCGCGCGCGGCAGCAGGTCCCGCGTGGCCCAGTCGGCAAAGCCATCGATCTGCTGCTGTGCGGCGGCCGCGGCCGTGCGCAGCGAGTCGTACAAGGGCGTGCCTTTCCGATCGGCAAAGGCGAGCAGTACGTCATTAGCCAACAGTCCCGACGCGCCGCGCAACATTGTCACGCCGCGATCGGCCAGCAGGCGCGGCGGGTTCACCAGATTTGTCCGTGCGGCCGCGAGCAGCCCGGGGACGCCGGCGAGCTTGGAGATGATGCGCCGCATCCGCACATCGGCCGGTGCGTACGCCTGCACCATGAGGTTGTGCACGCCGTCGGCGATCGGCACGGCGTAGAGCATGGGGTTCCGCCGCCAGTTGGCGAGCGTCTCCTGTTCGAGCAGCCACCCATCGATCACGCCGAGCAGAATCATGCGATCGGCGCGCGCATCGGGGCTGAGGGCGCCGTCGGCGATCGCCGCGAGCTCAGCGCGCTCGCGTTTGAGCGCGGCGATCTCGCGCGCGATGCCGGCGGCGGACATGTCCTCCATCGTTCCGTCGTACTGATGGAGGCCGTTCCCGGCGGCGATGGACGGGTGCCGCCGTGCAAACGCGTCGAGCCACCGGTCCACCGCGGCCTGGAAGCGGGCGTCCGCCGACTGGCTCGGCGTCGGCGAGGGGCGGGACCGATCGCGCGGCGCGGCGCCGATCGACGTGGCGACGGTGATGGCGAGCAGGAACGAGAGAGGTCGCAGCATGGGGCAGAAGCTGCGGGGCAACCGACCGCTCGGCAACCGGCCGCGATGCCCATTCAGCCGCGCCGTGGTGCCCCAGCCGTCCGTGGGACTGCGCAACAATCGGAGCGCCCGGCACCGCCGCCTCACGCGATCGTGTGCCCGTCCCCACGGCATGCCCGTGGATCCACACCGCGCCCCGGCCTTTGGAGGTTGCTCATGTCCGCCCACACCCACGTCGCCATCGATCCGGCCATCCTCTATTTCGGGACGCCGGTGGTGCTGGTCTCCAGCCGCAATCCCGACGGCAGTGCCAACCTCGCGCCGATGTCCTCGGCGTGGTGGCTGGGGACCAGTTGCGTGCTCGGCTTTGGTGCCCGATCCGCCACGCCGGCCAACATCCAGCGCACGGGTCAGTGCGTGCTCAACCTGCCCTCGGTGCAGCAGTCCGACCTGGTCAATCGACTCGTCCGTACGACCGCCAGCGACCCGGTGCCACCGCACAAGATCGCCATGGGCTATGCGTACGAAGGCGAGAAGTTCGGGCGGGCCGGCGCGACGGCGCTTCCCGGTACGGCGGTGGACGTCCCGCGCGTCGCGGAGTGCCCGGTGCATCTCGAGGCCGAGCTCGAGGCCGTCCATCCGCTCGCGGTGCGCGACCCACTCCGCCGCGGCGGCCTCATCGCACTCGAGATGCGGATCGTGGCGGTCCATGTGGCTGAGTCGATTCGCCTGCCGGGGTACGCGCATCGGGTGGACCCCGATGCGTGGCGACCGCTGATCATGTCGTTTCAGCGGCTGTACGGACTGGGCGCGCCGGTGGAGAGTCGGTTGGCCGAGATCCCCGAGGAGGCGTATCGGAAGCGCGCCGCGACCGTCACGCGTCACGCGGCGCCGGCGGCGTGAGCCTCCGGCGTTAGCGCAGCGGCGCGATCACCACCGGCCGCCTGGTGACTGAATCGATCGGCAGCTGCGCCCCGGCCCGCTGCAGCGAGCGCTGCAGGAGCGTCGCAAGGCGCACGGCGTCCGCACGTCGTGTGGCCACCAGATCGGTCGTCTCGCCGAGATCCGACTGCACGTCGTACAACTCGTACCGCTTGGACCCGTAGAAGTAGATCAGCTTGTACCGTCCCACCCGCACTGCACTGAACGGTTGGATCCCCGGGCCGTTCACGCCCCAGAAATGCGGGTAATGCCAGAGGAGCGGCCGCTCCGTGGTGCGCGGCGAGCGGCCGTCGCCCGCGCCCGTGAGCAAGCCGCGCAAGTCGCGGCCCAGCATCCCGCGGGTGAGCGAGGCGACGTCGCGCACACCGGCGACGCGCAACAGCGTGGGAAAGAGATCATCGGTAATCGTGGGCGCGTGGCTCACCGAGGCGGGGCGCACGTGCCCCGGCCACGTCACGATGAGCGGCACCCGAATACCGCCCTCATAGGCCGACCCTTTGCCGCTGCGCAGCGGCGCATTGTGCACATGCTGCGGCGGTGCGCGCGTGTGGGCCGACAGCCCGCCGTTATCCGACAGGAACAGCACGATGGTGTTGTTCGTGAGCCCGTGGCGCTCCACGTTCGCCAGCACGTCGCCCAGGCTCTTGTCTACGCCCTCGATGAGCGAGGCGTAGCGCGCCTCCACAGGCGGCAGCCCCGCGTCAAGATAGTGCTGCAGGAAGCGCGCATCGGCCTCGATGGGCGTGTGCACCGCAAACTGCGCGAAGTGCAGGAAGAACGGTTTGCGCTGCGCCACCGCCTCATCGATGGCACGGTTGGCTTCGAGGGTGAGCGCTTCGGTCAGGAACGTGTCGGTGTCCCAATACCTCTCGAGCCCCGGCACGTCGCGGAACTGCCCGTCGCCGGGCCCCGAGCTGAAGTGCTTGCTGGCGAGATACGACCCCGGCTGCCCAGCCCCGCTGCCACCGATGTTCACATCGAAGCCCAGCCGCATCGGATCGGCGCCGGGCGTGCCCACCGCGCCCCAGTGCGCCTTCCCCACGTGAATGGTGCGATAGCCCGCGCGGCGCAGCAGCTGCGGCAGCAGCGGCCCCGTGAAGGCATGCGCCATCGGCACCGGACTCACCCCGTTCCGGTTCCACTCCGGCGGGAGCAGCAGGGGATACGGCTCCGACGTCTCCTGGTTCTCATGCTGCGTCCAGTTCGTCACGCGGGTCCGCACCGGGCTCTGGCCGGTGATGAGCGTCACGCGCGTCGGCGAACACACCGGTGCCGCCGCGTAGAAGTCGGTAAACGTCATCCCCGCCGCGGCCATCGCCAGCTGATGCGGCGTGCGGTAGCGCTGGTTGAACGCGGTGGGCGTGCCGGTCAGCGGGACCTGCGTGTCCTGCCAGCCAAGATCATCGACCAGAAACACGATGATGTTGGGTGGCGGCGCTGCCGACGCACGCTGTGCCGGCGCGGTGCGCGCCATGAGCATCATCAGCAGTATCCCGATCCATCGCAACACCGGCACACCTCCGGTTTGAGTCATCGCGCCATCCGCTCCCCGCTCTCCAGCGCCGTCTTGAGATCCGAGAGGATCCACGTCCACCCGGGGTTCGCTCCCAGTCTCTGCAGGTGCTCGGCGATCGACGCCGTGTACATCGGCCGTCACCCTGCGCGCTCGTGCCGATATTCGGCCTCGAGCAGGCGGAAATGCCATATGCCCGAAGTCACCGATCCGGCCGCGAGCCGAACGCCTCAGTAATCGGCAGCGCGCGTTCAAAGCACACCGCATCATCCAGCTGCTCCGGCAGATATCGCGGAATAGACCTGAAGCCCAGCTTACGATAGAGCGCAATCGCCGACGCCAGCTCGGGCGCGGTATCCAGGCGCGCCCGCTCGGCCCCCAGCGCATGCGCCTGCGCGAGCAGCGTGCGCAAGAGCGCCTCACCAAGTCCGCGCCCCCGCGCCGCCGGCCGCACGTACATGCGTCTCACTTCCGCGGTGTGCGCATCGAGCAGGCGAACTGCCCCGCACGCCATCGCGGCCTCGTCCAGAAAGACCACGACGAGCGCACCGTGCGGGGGGACGAACGGGCTCGGGAGCGCGGCGAGGTCGGCCTCGATCGTCGTCCAGCGCCCGGCGGTATGCGGCAGCGCCGCGTACTCGCTCATCAGCAACCGTGCGGCCTCGAGCACCACCGGAGGCCCCTCCGGACCCACCAGCGCGAAGCGCACGGACACGCTACAACCGCGTCGCCGCCAGCAGCGTCAGATCGTCGTGCGGATCCCCCTGCTGCCCGAAGAGCTGCACCGCGTTCACGAAGCGCGCGACGAGCGCCGTGGCCGATTCGCCGGGCTTCCCCTGCAGCATCGCCCGCAACCGCGCATTGCCGAACTCTTCACCGCTCGGATTGCGCGCCTCCACCAGCCCGTCCGTAAACGCGAACAGCGTGTGGCCGTGATCGAGCGTGCTGTCCACCGCGCCGAAGGGCACATCCGGCATCATGCCCAACGCCGGACCGGTCGGGCGGAACTCCTGCACGATCCCCTGCGCGCCCACGACCAGCGGCGGTTCGTGCCCCGCGTTGAGATACGTGCACGCTCCCGACTGCGGGTCGATGATCGCCATGAACACCGTGGCGAACATGTTCGTGCGCCCGTGCAGACGCGCGATGTAGTTGTTCGTGAACTCCGCCACGCGCACCAGAAGCTCGGCGGGCGTCTCGGCGTCGGGCGCCGTGCTCACGGCGTACGTCGCCGTATTGCGGACCTGCGTGGCGCCACCGCCCTCCGGATCGGCGCTCGCACGGATCAGGCTGCGGAAGAGCGCCATGAACAGCGCCGCCCCGACCCCCTTGTCGCACACATCACCCACCACGAAAAACAGCTGCCCCGTCGCCAAGGGGAAGGCGTCGTAGAAGTCACCGGAGACCTGCTTGGCCGGATGCAGCGCCGCCTGCAGTTCGAGGCCCGCCATCGACGGCAACGTTTCCGGCAGGAAGTCGCGCTGGATATGGCGCGCGACGCGCATCTCATCGCGCATCGCCGCACTGTCCTTGATGCGATGCCGATCGATGGCCGCGTTCATCCGCCGCCCGAGCACGGCGGCGCCATACTCCCGCGGGAGATAGTCGTCGGCACCGCTCGCGAGGCACTGGTCCAGCGCCGCCGCATCATCGCGCGGCGAACGCGCCAGCACCGGCAGATCCCGCAGCGCCGCATCGGCACGGAGTGCCTTGAGAAACGCCGGCCCGCCGCCCCCCGGGGCCTCGGCATCCACAATCACCAGATCGAACTTTTCCTTCCGCAACCGCTCGAGCGCGGCCTGCGTGTCTTCGATCGGGTACGGCAGAAAGTGCTGCGCGAGCAGGAGGTTGGTCTGCTCTGCGAACGTGTCCTCTTTCCGCCCGACCACCATGGCCTTGTTGAGCTGGCGCAGCGTCGTCACCGTTGCCGGTGGCGCGGACATGGGTCGGTTCATGCGTTCCCCTCATTGAGCATGTTCAACTGCCAGAGGTCCTGCGTGCTGGTATGCAGGAACGGCTGCAGGGCACGCATTCCCGTCGTGCCGATGCTCCGTTCAAGGTAGCGCAGCTCCGTGAACTTTTCCGGCAGTGACGGGTCGGCCTCCATCTCGAAGCCCACCTCGCGCGCCATCAGTACGGCCTTGGCGCGAATGCCCAGCTCGGCGCGCAGCCGAAGCAGGCAGAGCATGTCCACGATGACTTCCGGATCGAAATGCTGGCGAACCGTCGTCAGATAGGTCCCCACCGGGGTGCCCGACAAGGCCCCCGCACGCATCGCCTGCAGCAACGCCTGGTCGGTATCGAAGCCGGAGCCCAGCCACTGCCGCGTCTCCCGGTCGCTGCGCTCGAAGAGCCAGACCGCCACCCACGGGAACACGAGCAGGACGAGGCCGGCCGCAGTGAGCGGTTGCAGCAGGAAGTGATTGTAGAGTGAATGCAGCAGGATTCCCAGCAACAGCCCCGGGAGGAGACGCGTGAGCTGCAGCTGCGCCTGCTGCCCATGCAGCGCGCGCGCGGCCATCGCAAACGCGGCGGTCGCGCAGCCGTGCATGACGGCGGTGCCGATCCCGCGCACCAGCCAGGTCCAGACCGGGGCGGTCGGTGCCGCCAGGACGTAGTACACGTTCTCGGTCAGCGCGAAGCCCGTGCCGATTGCGAAACCGAAAATCGCGGCGTCCACCACGAAGCCAATGCGATTGCGCGACAACAGCCACACCACGAACGACGCCTTGGCCACTTCTTCCACCACCGGCGAGACGTAGCGGGCGTACGTCAGCAGGGGCCAGCCAAGCGCGGGGGCCAGCGTGAGGTTCACCACGTAGCAGAGCGCCGCCATCGCCGCCCCCACGCCAACGGCGAGGAGGACCGCGCGCAGGGCGACCAGCTTGTAGCTGTCGATCACCACCAGTGCCCCCAGCAGCACCAGCACCGGGAGCACACTCAACGCGACACCGAGCGCGAACATCACAGGATCTTGAAGGAGATCATGGTGGCACGGCGATACGGGATCCCACTCCCCGCCGCCATCGCGAACCCGAACGAAATCGTCGAATCGAGATTCGACAACGTCACCACGCGCAGATCCACCTGCGCGCCCGCACTGCGATAGCTGCGCCGTGCCGCCGTCTCGGAGAAATCGGTCGTGAGCGAGGTCCCGAACAGCGAAAGATTGGCCCACCGCAGGTAGGCACTCGGCACGCCGACATGCCGGAACCGGAGCGGCGGCGAGACCCACTCCACCTGGGCTTTCGCATACGTCGCTCCGCTCACCGTATTGATGTCGAGCCCCGGGAAGCTCTCGGCGTTGCGGAACTGCTTGATGGCGCGATAGTCCACCCAGTTGTTCGCGAAGCCGCCAAAGTAGAAGCGCGCGAACGGCTGGGTCCGATCACCCGCCAGACGCGTGCCCGCCGAGCCGCGGAACCACAGCGACGAGTGATTCAGGGGCAGCAGCATCCCCTTCGCGATATCGAGCGTCGCGCGCGGGTACAGGTCACCGTTCACCAGCGATGAACGCACCGCCGTGCTCCACGTCAGACCGACTTCGTCCTCGATCGCCCCGAGCGACTTGCGCAGCGACTTGTACGAGAAATCGCCGGCGAGCGTGGAGAGCTGCTTGTAGCTCGTGGACACGCCCTGGAATTCCGGCAGGATCGCCAGATTGCCGTACGTCGCGGCCTGCACGGTGTAGCCGTACGAGGTGGGCCCGTCGATGCGCAGCGAGCGGCCGTACTGCGCCCCGAACGCATACCCCTTGCGACTGACCTTGGTTGGCCCCAGCAGATCGTAGAAGTCGGCGCGATTGAGCGCCCCGGTCAGTTTCCAGTTCCAATGGCGGAAGACCGCGCGCAGATGCAGCCGCTCATCCGCCGCGAGCCGCCCGTCGGGCGAGTACGAACTCGTGAACTCGAGGTTCGTCGCCCCCACGCGATCGGCGAAGTTGAAGCGCACGCCAGGCGCCACGGCCAGCACGCGCTGGGCGTTCTGATACCCCTCGACGACCGGATACGCATTGTTCAGCCCGAAATTCTCTCGGGCGCGATACGGGCGCGCCGAGTCGGCCGTGGGCTGGGGCCCCAGCTCCGAAACCGGCGGCGGCATCCAGTCGCGCACCTCTCGGCGCTTGTCAGCAATCTCGTTCCCCAGAAAGCGAATCGCGCTGATGCTGTCCGGCACCGCATTCGCGATCATCGACGGCACGAAGCCCGTCTGCGAGTACGCGAACACCATCAGCGAGTCAGCGGTGAGCGGCAATGGCTTGAAGAAGCCGGTCTCCGCATTGCTGAGCGGCTGCATGCGCCGCCGCGTCAGGTCATAGCGATAGATGTTCGACACGCCGGAGTAGTACGACGAGCCGTACAGGAACTTCCCATCCGCCGAGAAGACGAAGTTCGACGGTGCCCACTCCGCAAACTCGAAGAGGACCCGCGACTCGGTCTTGCCGGCGAGCAGATCCGCCGTCTGCATCTGCACGAGCCGCGTGTCGCCGCTCACTTCGGACATCGAGCCGATGAGCGTGCGGCCGTCGGGCGACAGGTCGAGGTCGAACAGATCGCGCCCATAGGGCAGCGTCCACACCTGCTTCCATTCCGTGTACGGCGCCGGCACGCGCACGAGCGTGGACAGGCCGTTGTCATGCCGCACGCCCCACAGGCTCTGGTCCGCGGGATTGAACACCAGATCCCCGAGCCGCGAGTCGCGAAGGAGCATGCGCGACTGCCCGGTGGCCAGATCGAGCGCCTTGAGGTGCCGCCAGTCGCTGTTGTTGGTCGTGTAGAACACCGTGCGCTTCGTGGCATCGAAGGCCAGCGACGTGACCGACAGCCCACCGGCGGCCACGATTGGCGCCACGCGGGTGAACTGCCCCGTCCTGAGATCGATGCGCGCGAGCTGCGCCTCCTGCCCGGGGTACCGCACCGCGAGCAGCACGCTGTGCGTGGCCGTGTCGTGGAACGCCCGCGAGACGCCGCCCAATACCCGCTTGGTGAGCGGGCGCGTAGCCGTCGTCGGATGGCGGCGAATCGCTGCCAGATTGTCACGCTGCCACGTGCGCTCCCACGCCAGCCACCGTCCCCACTCCTCCTCGAGCGAGCGGCCGTACACGCGCTGGAACTGCGTCGAGAAGTAGCCGGCGCTCCCCTCGCGGCGGTTCACCCACTGGAACAGCGAATCGTTCCCGTAGCGCAGCGCCAGGTAGCTCATGAAGCGCGTGCCGTACAGATACGAGTTCGTGCCGACCTGGAAGTCCACGGTCGTCCCTTCCGATTCGAGCCCCACCACGTCGTAGATCGGCAGGCTGTCGCGCACCAGGGTCCGGAAGACCATCTCGTCGTACGGCCCTAGCGCACGGCCGAGCCCGCCATTCATCCACGTCTCGAGATAGGTCGCAATCCCCTCGAGATACCAGCGCGGCGAGTACCAGCGCGGCGTGGTCAGATAGGCGTACAGCATCGACACCGGCATCTCGGCCGATGGCGTCACCTTCCCCATGAAGGCGCGCCGGAAGAAGCGATCGCCGGCCGTGGCCTTGTCGGTCGTGACGATATGCGCGAGTTCATGGTTCATCGAACTCGCCATACGCTCCGGGGCCGGCGCCGACTCGTACTCGTGGCCGTAGGGGGCAATGCCGACCGTCACGTGGTTCTCCGGCACCGGCCGCGCGCCGGCGTTGCCATAGTGCCAGAGATCGTGCATCAGCACATCAATGCGCCCGTCGGGCGAATAGTCGAACAGGCGCTTGTGGACCTTGAGCGCATTGTCGAAGGCCCCGGTCACCTGCGGCACCAGATAGGTCTGGAGCGGCGACGTGAAGACCAGCCGAATGGTGGCGGTCTCGATGCCCTGAAACTGTGCCCGGAGCGGACGCGGCCCCAGCACAAGGGCGGCCGTTGCCAGAAGCAGCAACCGGCCGGTGGAACGGCGCAAGCGGGCAATCACGGAAACGACTCCAGTCGGGCGCACGATGTCCCGAAAGTACACGCCGGCCCCGGCCCCCGTGAGGGGGCCGGGGCCGGCGATCAAGAGTCGAGCGAGGCTGCCGCCGTTACCGCTGGAAGCGCGCCGCCTCGTTCAGGAACAGCTCGGACAGCCCGGCGTTGCGCGCCACGTTCCGGTACGCCTCGGAGTTCTGCAGCTGACGGAACGCATCGTTCGCCATCACCGCACGGAACGCGTCGTTCGCCAGCACGTCACGGAACGCCTGCTTCGCCATCAGCTCGCGGAACGCATCGTTCGCCATCACTTCACGGAACGCGTCCAGCTTGGCCGCTTCGCGGAACGCCTCCTGCTTGGAAAGCTCGCGGAACGCGTCGAGCTTGCCCGCCTCGCGCTCAAGCTGCTGCGCCTTCGCAATGCGATCCGCCGCACGCTCCGCCGCACGCTCAGCCTGGCGATCCGCCTGGCGTTCCGCCGCCCGCGGGGCCGCACGCTCGGCCATCCGCTGCAGCTCCGCACGGGCCGCGTCGCTGGCCATCACCTTCATGAACGCGTCGCTCTGCGCGAGCGACCGATAGGCCTCGGAGCTCATCAGCTCGTGGAACGCCTCGGAGCTGCCCAGCTTGCGGAACGCATCGCTCGCCTGCAGCTCGCGGAAGGCGTCGCTCTTCATCGCCTCACGGAACGCATTGCTCTTGACCAGCGTCAGGATATCCTGATTCTGGAAGAGCACCGCGATCTCCGGGTTCGACACGGAGACGTCCTTGTCCGACATCGAGCGCCCGCGATAGCGATCGGCCTTCTGCACACCGCCGATCTCCGACCCGCTGATCTCGGTCCCGCCAATCGTACCGATTTCATTGCCGCTCGAAGGGATCGGGAAGATGCGGCCAGCCACCACGGCGATGATCGCGACCGACGTCGCACCGATGAGGAACAGCTTACGGGACATGAACACTTCCTCCATTCGCCGCAGGGCGAGGGTGAGCAGGGATTCCGAACGAGGGCGAGGGGACCACGGGGTTTCAACAACGGCGGCCGCCGGAATGGGGCGCGGCCGGGGAGGGATCGCGGCCAGGATGGCCGCGTGAAGCGCCGGCGAGGGCTCCCGCGAGGGGACGCGGGCCAACAGGCCGTGCAAACGGTGGAGATCAGCGGAGAGGGCCGCCGCCTCCGGATTCGACGCCAGCAGGCTCACGAGCGCCTCGCGCTCGGCCGCATCCAGCGCGCCATCCACGTCACCGTGGATCAGGGCCAGCTCACGATCGCTCAGCATGCCTCACCCCTCGTGCGCGAGCAGCAGCACGCGCAACCGCTCGCGCGCCGTGAACAGGCGCGACTTGACGGTTTTGGCGGGAATGCCGAGGACATCAGCGATCTCATCGTACGACAGGGATTGGAAGTAGCGCAGCACCACAATGGTGCGATCATCCGGCTTCAGTTCCGACAACGCTTTGCTCACCTGTTCTTCCACCGCGAGGGCATCGTCCGCGCCGCCACCAACCGCGGGGAGCGCCGATTCGTCTTCGAGGGGAACCAGGGCCTTGCGATCCCGCTGCGCGTTGAGCGCCGCGTTCACCGTCATCCGATAGACCCAGCTGAAAAACCGATGGGTCGTGTCGTAGCTGTGCAGATCGCGAAACACCCGGCCGAACACCGCCTGCGTCACGTCTTCGGCGTCCTGCGCATTGCCGAGCATCCGGAGCGCTACGGTGAACAACGGTCGCTCATACCGCTCGACCAACTCCCGGGCCGCGGCCGGTTCGCCCTCGAGGTAGCGGCGGATCGCAGCGCGGTCTAGTTCGTCGGTTGTGACCGTCGTTCGATCCAAATACACACCAATCGCGCCAAGGTTGGAGACCATGTTGGGGGTCGCTCGCCCGCCACCCCGGAACCGGGGCACATGGCCGAGGTAACGTGCAGACCCGCCGGGCGTACGGCAATTCCCAATCGACGGGGCGCGGGTCGTGACGCAGCGCGTTCCGCTTGACAGCACGGGTCGCGGGGCGTGCATTAGAGCCATTCACAGGAGCCGTACACGACGACCGCCGTCGTCCACGGCGCATCCGGTTCGCTTCGGTCAGGGAGAGCAGGCATGTCGGCAGCGTTCCAGATGATGATCGGCTCGGCCCCCGGCGAGGTGGCCGCCGTCCTGGACGCGTTCGCCTGCTTTGCCACCCCCAACCGCATGCCCGATGCGATGCGGCGGGATCTGCTCGTGGTGCTGGATGAACTGCTCGCCAACGTCGTGATGCACGGGGTGGGTACGCAGCCCAATGGTCAGGCCAGCGTGACCGTGCAGCTGCTCCCCGACGCGGTGACGGTGGCGGTGGCCGACAACGGGCCGCCCTTCGATCCGCTCGCCCGGGCACAGCCGGACACCACGCTCTCCGTCGACGAGCGCCCCATCGGGGGGCTCGGCATCTATCTCGTGCAGCGGCTCGTCGATGACGTGCAGTACGCGCGCGACGCGCACCACAATGTTCTGACCCTTACCAAGCGACTCCCCGACGGGTGGTCGCCCGACTCGGAAGGAGCCTCCTGATGGAAGTCACCACGCGGACCGTTGGCGATGTCACCATCGTCGCCATCCATGGCAGCCTCGACAGTAACACGGCACCCGAGGCCAAGCCGTCGCTCGACGCCGTCGGCACGTCGCCCGCCCGGAAGGTCGCCGTGGACTTCTCGGGGCTCGACTACGTCAGCAGCGCCGGGCTCCGCATCCTGCTCGGGCTCGCCAAGCAATTGAGTGCCAAGGGCGGCGCCCTCCGCACCTTTGGTCTCAATCAGTCGGTGCGTGAAGTGTTCGAGATCTCCGGCTTTGCCACCATCCTCAAGGCGTTTCCCACCGAGGCCGACGCGCTGAACGGCTTCTGACGCCAGGCGCGGTCCCCGCTCGCGGTCCCCCGCGCGCGGTCCACACACGCGCTAGCCCCGGAGCTTGGGCAGCCACAGCACCAGCACGGCGGCCAGCGCCCCCAGCCCGGCGACCAGCGTCAGCACTCCGGTGACCACTGTCATCACCGCGCGAGCCACGCGTCCCGGCTGCGCCGCCGCCCGTCGAAATCCTTCGAAGAGCAGTAGCGGCCCGACCACGTACACGCCAAAGGCCAGCGTCGTGAGAAACGGACCGCTGAACGTCGTCGGATCAAAGCCGACGGGGCGCCGGAACACGAGCAACCAGAGCGCCAACACGATCCGAAAGTAGAACACCCCGCCGGCGACGAGGTACGTGCGCAACGCCCACACCCGGTGCACCGCGAACTGCCGAGCTCGTGCGGTCCGCCAGGCCATCACCGCGCAGAGGCCCAGCAGCAGCGCATTGCCGGAGATGGCCACATGCTGCGCGCGATCCCCCACCGTGCCGCGTACCCAGACGAGCCAGAGCCCGCTCGTTGCCGCGACGAGACACCCGGTCAGATAGACGCGCCCGCTCCACCGGTGCAGCGCGGGCACATGGCGTCGCACCGCGGGCAGCAGCTGGAGCGTCCCCGCCAACAGGACGCCGGCCGCCAGAAGCACATGGGCCGCCATCGCGCTGTTCCCCGCGACATCGCCGGGCGCCCAGCCGCGTGCACTGAAGTGCGCCCACGCCGCCGGGTCGCCACGGAGCGCGCTCCGTCCGTAGCTGCCAAGCACATAGGCCAGAAAGAGGAGCTGCCCGGCGGCCAGCGTCGTCAGGAGCGCCGTCCCTGCGAAACCCCGGAGCGGCGTCGGCCGTCGTGTTGCCTCTGGAACTACGTGCATGCGCATCATCCGAACGGTGAGGGTGATGCATCCTGACCCTCCCGCGTCTGCCCAGCCATGACGTCTCGTCGCGATCGCTTGACCGCCGGTAGCACCCCAACGCATCGCCCGCTCGTCGGCACCGTCTCGGCGACGTATCTCAGCGGGATCTGGCAGTTCGCGGTCTCCTGTGGCGCCGACGCGCAGCGGCTGTTGTCGGCGATCGCGTTGTCGGAGGGCGACCTCGCCGACCCCGACCGTCGCCTTCCACTCGACGCCGCACGCGCGCTCTTCGCGGCGGCCGCGCACGAGCTCCAGGCGCCCGCTTTCGCGCTCACCTTTGGCGTGGGGGTTCCCTGCACCACGCTCACGCTCGCGGCGGCCCTCGCGGCGGCGCAGCCAGACGAGGCGGCGACCGCGCCGACGCCTGGTGCCGGGCGTACCCTGCGCGACGCACTCGAGGGGCTCAATCGCTACGCGTCGCTCGGCATCGATTTCGGCGCCCATGCGCCGGCGCAGCGGTTCCGGTTCGTCGAGGGGGCGCCGGGCGTGTGGCTCGAGGATTGTCGCCCCGATCACGCGCACGGCTACGACTGGCCCGCGCTCACCGAATCGGTGTTCGCACGCTTCGCCACCGGCATCCGCCGCCGTGGCGGCGAGGCGATCGTGCGCGCTCTCGACGTCTCGCATGCGCCGCCCACGGACGCCGCCCATCGCGCCGCGTATGACGCCGTGTTCCGCGCGCCGGTCACCTTTGGCGCCGCACGCAACGCGATCTGCCTGGATCCGGCCTTTCTCGAGCAGCCGCTCGAGCCGTTGCCACGGCCCGTACAGACCGTGCTGACCCGTCACGCCGACGCGCAGCTGCAGCGCGTGCACGAGGCCTCGTCGCGCCGGTCGTGGCAGCACCAGGTCGACGTGCTGCTCCGCGCCCATCCCGGGGCGGATATCCAAACGGTCTGTCGCGCGCTCGCGATGAGCCGTCACACGTTGCACCGCCGTCTGCGCGACGAAGGGACCACATTTGCCGCCGTGCAGGCGGCCGCGCGGCAGCGACTCGCGCGGGCGATGCTGGTGGAGGGGGGATTGCCGGTCACCGTCGTCGCGGCGCGCCTCGGGTTCTCCGAACCGGGCGCCTTCTCGCGCGCCTACAAACGCTGGACGGGCATGCCGCCCAGCGCCGCGCGCGAACACGAGCCCAATCCGACGCGCCTTACGATGCCCGCCCGGCCGACGCCACCGCGCGCATCTCCGGATAGTGGTACACGCGCGACGTCGTCGGCACGGTGATGGAGGTGGCCACCATCGCCGCCGCGATCTGATCCGCGGTGATGGACGTGTACCGTGCCGGGGTCAGGAACGACACGAGCGGCAGCAGCTTTTCGAGCAGCCACGGCGTATGCTGCGAGCCGATGATCATCGACGGCCGGAAGACACTCACGACCGGAATGCCACTGGCCTGCACCGCCACCTCCGACTCGCCTTTGACACGGTTGTAGCGGGGCGCGCCGGCCGCGCCCGAGCCGGAGGCCGACGCGTTGGCGTTGGCGCCGACGGCGCTCATGAGAGCGAAGTGCACCGCCCGCCCGCTCGCGGCGAGCCCGCGTGCGAACGCGGCGTTGAGCGCGACATCCACGGCCCGATGCTGCTCAATCGTGAGCGAGGCCGTGCCCGCACCGATCCCGAGCACGCTGAGCCCCACGACCTCACCGTCGCAGGCGGCAACCGTCTCGCGCGTCGCGGCTTCGAGGGCGGCCGCCTCCATGACCGGCACCATCACTTCCCGCAACTCGACGCCGGCAGCGCGGGCGGCCGCCACCTGGTCGGGCTGCGACCGGCGCGTCAGCGACACGAGGCGCGCGAAGGCGCCGCTCGCGAGCAGCGCACGAAACAGCGCCTGCCCAACCGAGCCGGACGCACCGAGGAGAAAGGCGGAACGAGGGGAGGCCATCGGAATGCACGAAAGGGGAACGCGCCGCGTCGGCGTACAGTCTAACGTCCCGCTACGCGGTCCGCGGGATACTTTCGAGCATGGCGTCTCCCGGCACGACCATCCTGCGCTCCGTCCTGCGCGATCACCGCGGTGTCCTCGCGCTCACCTGGACCCTCTATGGGATCGAGCTGATCGCCGGGCTCGCCCGCCCGTACCTGCTCGGGTCCGCAGTGGATGGCATGCTCGCCGGTCACTATCGCGGGTTCACCGCCCTCGTCGCCGCGCATCTCGTGTATCTGGTGGTTGGCGCGGCCCGCCACATGGTGGACACCCGGGCCTTCAGCGGCGTCTATCGCAGCTTTGTCACCCGGCTGGTGACGCAGCCGGATCCCGCCATCTCCCTGTCGCGGCGGTCGGGGCTCTCGGTGCTGACGCGGGAGATGACCGACTTCCTGCAGTACGACGTGAACTATGTCGTCGAAGCGCTCTACAACATCATCGGCTCGCTGCTGGTCATGCTGCTGTACGACCGCATCGTGGCGGCGATCTGCCTGGGGGTCCTCGTGCCGGTGACCCTCACCGGCCGCTGGTACAGCACGCGGGCGGCGCGCCTCAATCGGGAGCAGTACGACGAACTCGAGCAGCAGGTGGATGTGCTGGGGTCCAACGATCCACCGCGCATCGCCGCCCACTACGACGCCCTGCGCCGCACGCAGGTGCGGCTCTCCGACCTCGAAGCCGCCAACTGGGGCGCCACCGAGCTGAGTGTCCTCGTCATCCTCTCGGCGGCGCTGCTGCTGAGCACCGAACCCGGTGCCCTGCGGCTCCCCGTCGGCGCGATCGTCGCGCTCTACTCGTACGTGCAGCGCTTCGCGAGCGGGCTCGAAACCATTCCGTACACGCTGCAGCGGGTCAGCGCGCTGCGCGACATTCTGCGGCGCGTCGATGACGCGCTGGCGACCGCGCAGTAAGTTCGTGGCCACCTTCTCCCTCGTCTGGCACCCATGACGCTCCCGATCTCCTTCCGCGCGCGCGCGCGGCGCGCCGTGATTCTCGGTGGTGTGCTCCTCGTCGCGGCGGCACGCACCGGCGCGCAGGCGGCGCCCTACGACATCGTCATCCGCAACGGCCGCGTCATCGATCCCGAATCCAAGCTCGATGCCGTCCGCACCATCGGCATCCGCAACGGCAAGATCGCCACGATCACGACCGGCCCCCTCACCGGGCGCAAGACCATCGATGCCACGGGCCTCGTCGTTGCGCCCGGCTTCATCGACCTGCACGCGCACGGACAGGACGACGAGAACTATCGCCTCTTCGCGCAGGACGGCGTCACCACGGCGCTCGAACTTGAAGTGGGCACCGAGGATGTGCCGCGCTTCTACGCCGACCGCGCGGGCAAGGCGCTCATCAACTTTGGCGCCGCCGCCAGTCATCTGCGGAGCCGCATGGTGGTGCTTGGCGACAACGGTATCGCCAAGGGCACGCTGCTCCCCCTCGACTCCGCGGGATATCGGGTGGCCACCGACGCGCAGATCGCCGAGATGCGCCGTCTGATCGACCGCGGCCTCGATGCCGGTGGGCTCGGCGTCGGCATGGGGCTCCAGTACACCCCCGCCGCCACCAAGTACGAGGTGCTCGAAGCCTTCCGCAGCGCCGCCCGCCGCCACGCGCCCGTGTTCGTGCACACGCGCTCCTGGGGCGACACCGACCCGGGCAGCTCGGTGGAGTCGTACATGGAGGTGATCGCCGCCAGTGCCATCTCCGGCGCCCCGCTGCACATCGTGCACTTGAACTCCACGAGTCTTGCCGCCACGCCGCGCACCCTCGCCATGGTGGCCGACGCCCAACGGCGCGGCCTCGATGTCACGGCCGAAGCGTATCCCTACATCGCCGGCATGACCGAGATGGCGTCGCCGTTGCTCGATCGCTACGTCAACGGCCCCGACAGTCTGTTCAAGACGCTCCTGCTCCCACGCACCGGCGAACGGCTGACGCGCGCCACGTTCCTCGCCAATCGCAAACCCGGCGAAGTCGTGATCCTCTTCGCGAACACGCCGGAGATGGAGGCGATGGCCATTACGAGCCCACTGACCGCCATCGCGACCGACGGACGCATCAACCAGGGCATCGGCCATCCACGGGCCGCGGGGACCTTCGCCCGCGTCCTCGGCTACTACGTGCGCGAGACGCATCAGCTCACCCTCATGCAGGCGATCACCAAGATGACGCTCATGCCGGCGCGGCGGCTCGAGACCGTCGCCCCGGCCTTCACGCAGAAGGGGCGGCTGCGTGTTGGCGCCGATGCCGATGTCACCATCTTCGACGCTGCCACGGTGACGGACAAATCCACCTTCGCCCAGCCCGCCCTGCCGTCGGAGGGTGTTCGCCATGTCCTCGTGAACGGCGTCGCCGTGATCACTGATGGACGTGTGGTGGACGGGGTCTTTCCCGGGCGCGGCGCCCGCGGGCCCAGCCGCCCGTAGCCCGGCGGCTCCGACCGGCCTCATCGGCGCGGCGCGGGCCGAAACGCGGCGGCGCCGCCATATTCGTCCATCTCTCTCGTCAGGACGCCCCCGTGGACGCCGCCCTCACCGCTGCTCTCGCCCCCCGCTATCGCCTTATGCACCCGCTGGGTGCCGGGGGCATGGCGACCGTCTATCGCGCGGAGGACACGCGGCACCATCGGCAGGTAGCGGTGAAGGTGCTGAAGCCGGAGCTCGCGCGCGCCCTTGGCGCCGACCGTTTCCTGCGCGAGATCACCACCACCGCGAACCTGCGCCACCCCAACATCCTGCCCCTGTTCGACTCGGGCGAGGTGGACGGCGTGATGTTCTACGTCATGCCGCTGATCGAGGGCGAAACGCTGCGCGACCGGCTCCGGCGCGGCGCGCTCCCCGAAGACGAAGCGCTCCGCATCACCGATGAAGTCGCCGATGCGCTGCATTACGCGCACACGCGCGGCATCGTGCACCGGGATATCAAACCCGAGAACATCCTGCTCGAACACGGGCACGCGATTGTCGCCGACTTCGGTATCGCGCAGGCGGTGAGTGAAGTGGGCGGCGAAAAGCTCACCATGGTCGGCCTCGCCCTTGGCACGCCGCACTACATGAGCCCTGAGCAGGGAAGCGGCGATGCGGTGGACAGCCGCAGTGATCTCTACTCGCTCGCCTGTGTCACCTACGAGATGCTCACCGGCGCGCCGCCCTTCGATGCACCATCACCGGTGGCACTGCTCGTCAAGCACGTCGTGGAGCCGGTACCCTCGCTGGCCGTGCACCGCCCGGAGCTCAGCGCCTCGGTCGTCGCCGCCGTCGCCCGCGCCATGGCCAAGGAGCCCACCGCCCGCTTCGCCTCACTCCTCGAGTGGCGCGCCGCGCTCAAGCCCGCACTCGCCTTCTCCACGAGCGGACAGACGCCGGTCATCGCCCCCATCGACAAGGCGCCCCCCGCCTTCTCCTCCACCCTGCTGGGGCGCGACGACGCGCTCACCGAAGCGGCGGCGCATCTGCACGCCGGCGTGCGCGTTCTCTCGATCACTGGCTACGGCGGTACGGGCAAGACCCGCTTCGCGGCAGCACTGCAGCGCACCGTCGCGCCCGCCTTTCCCGATGGGACCGCGTTCGTCTCGCTGGCGTCCGTCACCGCCGTCGCCGACGTGATGCCCGCGATCAGCACCGCGCTTGATCTCGCCGAGGCCCACGGGCGCACCGCGGTGGATGCGCTGGTGAGTCTCATCGGCGCGCGGCGCGTGCTCCTGGTGCTCGACAACCTCGAACAGGTGATCGACGCCGCCGAAGACATTGCGCAGCTGATCGCGCGGTGCCCGGCGCTGCAGATCGTCGCGACCAGTCGCCGCCCGCTACGCATCGCGGCGGAAATGGAGCTGCCGCTCCCGCCGCTTGCCCTGCCCTCGGGCAGCGATCTCGAAGCGCTGCGGGTGTGCCCGTCGGTGGCGCTCTTCGTGCAGCGCGCCGAACGCGTCAAACCTGGCTTTGCGCTCACCAGTGCGAATGCCGCGGCCATCGCCGGCATCTGCCGTTCACTCGATGGGCTGCCACTCGCCCTCGAACTCGCCGCCGCCCGTGTGCGCATCCTCGAGCCGGCGGCGCTGCTGCAGCGACTCGACCACGCGCTCGATCTGCTCACCTCGGGCGATCGGGACCTGCCGCTGCGCCAGCGGACCCTGCGAGCCACGATCAGCTGGAGCTATTCACTCCTCACCGCCGACGAGCAGCGGCTGCTGCGCGCCTGCGCCGTCTTTCACGAGGGCTGGGCGCTCGATGCGCTGGAAGCCGTTTGTTATCCACCCGAAGAGCGCTGGCGCGCCCTCGATGAACTGGGCTCGCTCGTGGAGAAAGGGCTCGTCCGCGTCACCGGCAGCGGCGATCGGTTCAGCCTCCTCGAGACCATTCGCGCCTTTGCCTCCGAACAGCTGCACGCGAGTGGTGAAACCGAACGTGTGAAGCAGGCGCACGTGGCGTTCTTCCTCACACTCGCCGCCGAACTGGATCGCGCGATTCAGGGGAGCGGACAACGCGAGGCGATGCCCCGCGCGCGCGCCGAGAACGCCAACTGGTTCGCCGCCGTCCACTGGCTGCTCGCCCGCGCCCGAATGGGTGACGCACAGGCGCTCGCAGAGGGGCTCACGCTCTGCGGACGACTCGGCTGGTACTGGCACATCGTGGGGCTGCACGTGGCCTCGCAGGAGTATGTGGCACCGCTGCTGGCACTCGCCGGATCCACCGCCCACCGCCACGCGGTGGGGTTAGCCCAGTTCACCAACGGCATGAACCTGGCTTCGATGGGTGATCTCGAGGGGGCCGCGCGCGCGTGGCTGGAGATGCGCGCGATTGGCGAGGCACAGGGTGACCTCACGATGGCCGCCTTCGGTGCGGGGGGAACGGGGTATGCGTACTTCGGGCTCGGCATGATGCCCGAGGCGGCCGCGCAGCTCGACGCCGCCATCGCGTTCGGTCAACAGGCCCATCAGCCGTTCCTGCACGCGCTCTTCATGAGCATCCGCGGCATGCACCGCTTCGTGGACGGGGACCTCGAGGGCGGGCTGGCCATGCTCGACGAGGCTCGACGCATCCAGGTGCGTCTGGATGACTGCGAAGGCGGTGGCATGGCCCTCAGCTTCCTCGCCTCGATCTGGTTCGCCAAGGGAGATGTCGAGCGCGCCAGGGCGCTGTACAACGAATCCGAACTCCACTTCGCCATCGTGGGCGACAAGCCGGAACTCGCCCGCGTCCAGCTCGAGATGGGGTACCTCGCGCTCGCCGTGAATGATCTCGATGGCGCACGCGGGCAGTTCCTGCGCGCCCTGCGCACCAACGACGAGATCGGCAGTCAGCGCGGCGTGGGGCAGGTGCTGCTCGGGTTGGCGGCGATGGAGTCCGCCGCCGGTCGGCAGGACCGAGCGCTGCGCATCGCGGCCGCCGGACAGCAGCTCAGTGAGCGCATGGGCGCCGTGATCTCGCATCCCATGGCCCCGGGGCTCACCGAACGCATCGAAGCGCTCAAGGCCAGCGTGCCGCGCGACGCCCTCTCCGCGTTGCTCGAGCAAGCCAAGGCCATCACGCCGGCCGACATCTTCGACTTGGTGTCCGCGGCCTAGGTTCTCTACATCCACCGGAAACAGCCATGTCTCTCGTGCCGTCCGCTCGCCGCCTCGCCCCCATCGCCGGCCTCACCGCCCTCGTCGCGGCCAGCGCCCATGCGCAGGCCCCCGTCGCCGACGTGTCGCTCGCGCGCCTCGAGTGCGGCACCAATCAGCCGCCCACGGACGTCGGCCAGCGCTTCTCCGATACCTACGCCTACAACGGGCTCAAGGTCCAGCTGGTGTACAGCTGCTACGTCATCAGGCATGGCGACGACGTGCTCGTCTGGGACACGGGCTTCCCCAAGGGCAACACTCCCACGGCGCCCAAGGCAAGCCTCACCGAGATGCTGCCCCAGCTGGGCGTAACGCCCGCACAGGTCAAGTTCGTGGGATTGAGCCACTCGCACGGCGATCACATCGGGCAGGCGAGTCTCTTCCCGCAGGCTACGCTCCTCGTGGGGAAAGCCGACTGGGAGGTGCTGTCGGATGCCAAGGTCACGCCCAACCAGACGCCCATCGCCCCCTGGCTGAGCGGCGGCAGCAAGGTGGAACCGCTCACCGCCGACAAGGACGTCTTCGGCGACGGCTCGGTGATCATCCTCAACATGCCGGGCCACACGCCGGGGCATCGGAGCCTGCTCGTGAAGCTCAAGGGGATGGGCAACGTGCTCCTCACCGGCGATCTCGCGCACTTCCACGAGAACTACGACAGCAACGGTGTTCCGAGCTTCAACACCGACCGCGCCGCGACGCTGGCGTCGCTCGATCGCTTCAAGCAGATCGCCAAGAACCTCAAGGCCACGGTGATCATTCAGCACGATCAGCGCGATATCAGCAAGCTGCCCCTCTTTCCGGCGATGGCGAAGTAGGCCCACCGCATCCCCCGCATGAGCCGCGCATGATCAGCATCTTCAACGACGTTATCGGCCCGGTCATGCGGGGGGCGTCCAGCTCGCATTGCGCCGCGGCCCTCCGCATCGGACGCCTCGCGCGGGATCTCATGGGCGGTGAGCTGACGCACGTGCTGATCGAGTTCGATACCAACGGCTCGCTCCCGGCCACGCACACCAGTCAGGGCTCCGATATGGGGCTCTTCGGCGGCCTGCTCGGCTGGGACGCCGCCGACGCGCGCCTGCCGATGTCTCCCACGTACCTGGCGCAGGCCGGTGTGCAGGCGGAGATCCGCTACATCGACTGTGGCGACCCGCATCCGAATACGTATCGGCTCGCGCTGTCGAACGGCACCGAGCGACACACCATGATCGCCATCTCGACCGGCGGCGGCATGATCGAGGTGCTCGAGATCGATGGCCAGCGCGTGTCGCTCGATGGCGGAGCCCGCGTGGAGATCAACGGGCGCGTGCTCCAGCCAGTGTTGCCGGTGCCGTCGAACCCGGGCGCGGTGCTGCCGTTTCGCAGCGCCGCGGAGCTGCACGCGCACGATGCCGGCCGCGACGCGCCGCTCTGGCGCTACGCCGTCGAATACGAAATGGCGCGCGGCAACCTCACCGAGGCGCAGGTGCTCGACCTGATGGTGGATATCGTGCGCATCCTCCGGCGCTCCATCGCCGAGGGCATCGCCGGGACGTCGTATACGGATCGGCTGCTCGGGCACCAGTCCGGGATGTTCGCCGAGCACATGCAACGCGGCACACTGCTCAACGCGGGCGTGCTCAATCGCACCGTGCTCTACACCACCGCGCTCATGGAGGTGAAGAGCAGCATGGGCGTGATCGTCGCCGCGCCCACCGCCGGTGCGTGTGCCGCGCTCCCCGCGAGTTGCATTGCCGTCGCCGAGGAGATGCAACTGGACGAAACCGCCATGGCGCGCGCCATGCTGGCGGCCGGGTTGATTGGCGTCTTCATCGCCGGTCCCTGGACCTTCGCCGCCGAAGTGGGCGGCTGTCAGGCCGAGGGCGGCAGCGCCGCCGCGATGGCGGCCGCCGCCCTCGTCACCCTCGCTGGCGGCACGCTGACGCAAGCGACGGGGGCCGCAAGCATGGCGCTCCAGAGCATGCTCGGCCTCATCTGCGATCCCGTCGCGGCGCGCGTGGAGATCCCCTGCCTCGGCAAGAACGTCATCGCCGCCAGCAATGCGGTCTCGTGCGCCAACATGGCGCTCGCCGGATTCAACGCCATGATCCCGTTCGACGAAGTGGTGGGCGCCGCGGCGAGCGTCGCCGAACGCATGCCGCGGGAGCATCGGTGTACCGCACTCGGGGGGCTGGCCACGACACCCACGGCGCTGCGGTTGAGCGCCGAGCTGGCGGCCCGTGCGCGCGCGGAGTCGCGCGGGCGTTGAAGGGCCGCTAACGCGCATCCTCCGGGACGAGCACCTCCTGCGCAATGCGCCAGCGACCGCTCGCGTCTCGGCGCCACACCATGACCATGCGTACCCGCGTCGACGTCCCCGCAGCCGGTGGTCGCCCGTTTATCCACGAGGCCGTGCCGTACGCATACGCCAGCGGGCCGTGGCCTTCGGTGTGCGAGGCGGTGATCACGACATGCGACAGCGGCGTCATGCCGCGCGCCATCTCCAGCAGTTGGTCCCGTCCGGCAACCGGTGGCGAACCAGCCTCCAGCAACACGGCATCGTCGGTGTAGTGATCGACCCAGGCCAGGGGATCCGGCGCTTCAAGCGCCTTGATGACGGCGCCTTCAGCCGCGCGGATCTCCTGCGGATCGAATGGGCGCTCGGCGACCTTCGCGTAGCGACAGGCGCTCGCGATCACGAGCAGCAGGATGGCGGAAGCGGCGTTCGCGAGGCGGCGGATTGAAGCGCGCGTAGGCATGGCCGAAGCTAGGGCCTGGTCGAGCGGGTGACCAGCGGCGCGGCACCGATCGCCGTCGGTGGCGACGTGATGCCAAATGCCGACCTCATCTGGGGCCACCGACAACTAGCATTCGATACGCGTACGAAGTCGCCTTTCGAAGTGCATACTCACCCCATGAACCCACCCCTCACCCACGTCGAACTTCGCGTCCTCGGCTCGCTCATCGAGAAAGCCGCGACGGTGCCCGACAGCTATCCGCTCACGCTCAGCGGATTGGTCGCCGCCTGCAACCAGCTCACCAACCGCGAGCCGGTCATGCAACTCGATGAGGACACCGTCATCAGCGCCATCGTGACCCTCCGGCGTCGCAGCCTCGTCCGTGCCATTCAGCCGGCCGGATCGCGGGTGACGAAGTATCTGCACCTGCTCGATGAGGCGCTCGATCTCGACGCGCGGGAGCTGGCGCTGCTGGCCGTGCTCATGCTGCGCGGTCCCCAGACCTCGGCCGAACTGCATACCCGCACGGCGCGACTCGCCGACTTTGAGTCCGGCGTTTCGCTCGACCAGGTCCTCGAGGCGCTGCTCGCGCGCGACTCAGGCTCGCTGGTCGTCCGCCTCGCGCGCCAGCCTGGGCAGAAGGAGGTCCGCTACGCGCAGTTGCTCGGTGGCCCCGTGACGGAGGTCGCCGCGCCCGCCGCCCAAGAGCGCGCGGCCCCGGCCGCCACCGCCGAACGACAGGCGTTGGAGGCCCGGGTACAGACCCTCGAGCAGGAGATTGCCGCGCTGCGCGCCGACTTCGCGGCGTTCAAGGCCCAGTTCAGCTGAACGACGGAGGCGCCACCATGCGCATGCTTCTCGCCACGTGCAGGGCCGTGCTCGCGACCGTTGCGGCGGCATCGTCGGTCGGCGCTCAGCGCCCCGCGGTCGACGTCCTGCTCACCCACGCCCGCATCATCGACGTGCAGACCGGCCGCGTCACCGCGGGGCGGTCCATCGCCACCCGCGGCGACACCATCATCGCCATTGTGCCCGACGCCCGGGCGGCGCAGTATCGCGCCGCGCGTGTCATCGATGTGGCGGGCCGATATGTGATCCCCGCCCTGTGGGACATGCACATGCACTTCGGCGGCGGCCCGGCGCTCATCGAGGAGAACCGCGCCCTGATGCCGTTGTTCGTCGCGCACGGCATTGTCGCCGTGCGGGACGCGGCCGGCGATCTGTCCCCGAGCGTGTTCGCCTGGCGCGACTCCGTGAGCCGCGGGCTCATGGAGGGCCCGCGCATCTTCACCTCCGGACCCAAGATCGAAGGCATCAATTCAGTATGGCCGGGCGACATGGAGGTCGACACGAAGGCCGGCGTGGACAGTGCGCTCGATTATCTGCAAGCGCAACACGCCGATTTTGTGAAGCTCACCGACAACACGCTCAAGCCCGAGCTCTTCCGCTACGCGCTGGGCGAGATCCGCAAGCGGGGGCTCAAAAGCTCAGCGCACATCCCCGTCGCGGTGCCCGTCCGAGAGGCCGTCGAACTCGGGCTGGGTTCCATCGAGCACCTCTCGTACGCCGTCCGCGCGGGCGCCGAGAAGGCGGGGGCGCTAGCGCCGACCGACGTGATCGCGCAATTCGACAGTGTGAACGCCGCGTCCGTCTATCGCCTCATGGCGCAGCGCGGTACCGCCATCACGCCCACCCTCAACATCAGCAAGACGCTGGCCTGGCTCGATCGCGACACGCACGCGAACGATGCGTACCTCCAGTACATCGGCCCCGGCCTGCGCGCGACCTATCAGGGGCGTGTCGATCGAGCCGCGCAGGCCACCCCGGAGGCCATCGCCCGTCGCCATGCGAACTATGACTTTACCGCGGCGCGACTGCCCATGCTGCAGGCCGCCGGCGTGCTGATTCTCGCCGGCACCGACGCGGGGTTCCTCAATTCGTTCGACTACCCCGGCATCGGGCTGCATGATGAACTGGAGCTGATGGTCCAGGCCGGCCTCACGCCACTGCAGGCACTCCGCGGCGCGACGATCAACGGCGCCATCTTTCTCAATCAGACCAGCCGCCACGGCACCGTGGCGGTTGGCAAGGCGGCTGACCTGTTGGTGTTGGACCGCAATCCACTGGCCGATATCCGGGCCACGCGCGCCATGGCCGGCCTGCTCATGCGCGGTCGCTATCGCGACCGTGCCGCGCTCGATGACCTGCTGCGCAACGCCGCCGAGCGGGTCGCGCGAATGCCCGTACCGCGACCGTAGCAAGGCGCGACCCGTCCCCTTTCACCACGCCGGGCACGGGGCCCCGGATCACTGCGGTGTAACGCGCGCGACGCGGCCGGCATTGACTCCATACCCTTCGTTGGACGCCCCGTGCTGATCGCCTCGTGACTCACCCAGTTCCTCAACGCGTGCCCCTGCCACCCACCGACCTCACCGCCGAGCAGCTGCGCTTGCTGCGCGCCGGGGATGCCTCGGTGCTGGCCGAGCTCTATCACCACCACGCCGCACGGCTCGTGCGCGTGGCGCGCCGCATCACACAGGACGCCGGCGATGCGGAAGACGTCGTTCACGACGTCTTTGTGGGGCTCACCGATGCCGCCCGACACTACGAGCCCCGCGGCCGATTCGTGAGCTGGTTGGTCACCTGCACCGTGCGCACCGCACTCATGCGGAGACGCGCCGCCGGCCGGCGCCGCGAGGTGACCTTCGAGCAGGCGTGGCCAGCCGGCACGGCGCCGACGGCCGCCTCGCGCCCGGATCTCGCCGCCGAGCTCGCCGATGTCGAGGCGCGCCTGATCGCCTTGCCCGCCACGCAGCGCTCCGTGATCAGTTTGCGACTCGAAGGCTTTTCGCACGCCGAGATCGCGCAGGCCCTTGGAATCAGCGAAGGGAATTCCCGCGTCCGCCTCGCGCGCGCCCTCGAACAACTGATCGCGGCCGACGTTGCGCCCCCGCGTTCATCCACCGCCCAGCCGGAGCCCGGTTCATGACTACCTCGCCTTCTGCTGTACGCGATCAGCATCCATCGCTCGCCGACTGGGATGCCTATCGCCGTGGTCCGCAGTACACGCACGAACTCCTCACGCCGGCCACGACGCTCGCGGCCCATCTCGAGCGCTGCGCGTCGTGTCGTGAGCTGGTCGCTCGCCTCGAGGCACTCACCGCGGCACTCGAATGCGACGCCGATGCCGCGCCGCCCGGGCTCTGGTCTCGCATCGCCGCGTCACGGGCGAGCGGCGACCGCGTGCTGCTCCCCGGCCAGCCGATCGACGACGAGGATGGTCTCGACGCCGCCTCGATGCCCCGCGATGTGGCGCGTTCGCTGCCGTCGCCGCGCGCGCCACACCGCGCGGCGCGGCGCACGCTCCTCGCCGCCGGTCTCGCCGCCGTCGCCGCTTTGGCGCTCTTCCGCCGCACCCCCGTCGCCGAAGCCGGCATCATCGCCGGCACCATGACGCTGAGCCCTGCCATGCCGAAACCCGGCGAAGCAGTGGATGTACGCTACGCCGCGGGCGCGCTCTTTGGCCGCCCATCCACCTTGCGCCTGCGGGCCCGTGTCCGCACTGCGAGTGCCAGCGACGAAACCGGCGGCATCACCGTCACCACCCTCGGAACACTCACCCGCACGGAGGGCAACGAGTATCGGGGACACTTCAGACTGCCCGACTCCATTGTCTTCGCCGCACTCGTGGTGGAGGACACAGCGGCGCGCGCCGTGGACGACTTTGGCGGGCGCACTTGGGAGGTGCTGCGCAGCACCAGCGCCGGACAGCCGTCACTCGCCGCGCTCCACCAGCGGGCCGAAGACTTGATGGGACGCGGCTGGGAAGCCGGGCTCGCCAATGTGCGGCGCATGGTGGCACTCTACCCCGATTCGCTTGAGGCGTGGTCGTGGCTCGCGTCCTTCGAGAACTGGATGAGTCTGGCCAATGACAGCACAAAGGCCGTGCATCGCACGCAGGCCGCGCGATTGGAGCAGCTCTATACCACCCACGGGCTGGTGCATCCGGAAAAGATCGGGCGCTTCTTCTGGTATACCCGGCAACTCGACACGGCGGCCAACACTCGCTGGGCTGCGCGACTGCTACGCGCCGCACCCACCAACGAGTTCGCCATCCAGGAGCGGATGCTGCGCGCCATGCGGCGCGCCTGGGAGACGGGCGATTCCGTCGGAGCGCTGGCCGCGCTGGAGGCGATGTGGCCTGAGGTACCGCGCAGTCGCCAGGGACAGGTCGCCGGGGAAGCCCTCTCCCTCATCCCCAAGACCGACGCGAACGCCGTCGCCGTACAACGCTGGTTGACACGCGCGCAGGGCGAATCGCCCACGATCGGCCAGGATCGCAGCGCCGGGCGCGTCTACCTCCGCATTCCCTCGCTGCAACGCGTCGCGCTTGCCAAGCTCCGGCGCGCAGCCGAGCGCAGCACGAACCCGGCCGAGTTCACGCGGGCACTTACGGAAACGGCAGACGCCTTTGGCCGGCGACAGTTCCGGTCGCGGGCCTTGAGCGATGCCGCGCTGGGTCAGGCGCTCGCGACCGTCGGCGAGCGCGCGCAGGCTATTGACATTCTGCGCCGTGCCGCCGACGCGGCGTGGGATCCCGAGGTCTTCACCGCTCTCGCCAACGCCAGCATGGCCGCCGGTGACACCGCGTTCGCCCTCCCGCATCTCGCACGCGTCGCCGTCGATCCGCGGACTGCCGCCGAACGCAAGCGCTCCGTCGACGCTCTCGGCCGCGCCCGGCTCGGGGCCGCCGGTTGGGACACGATGCTGGCCACGCAGCGTGCGGAGTTGTCGCGCCGTGTGCTCGCCGAAGCGCGTCCGCGCCATGTCGACGATGTCACGCTTCCCGACCTCCAGAACCGCA
Organism: Gemmatimonadaceae bacterium; assembly: GCA_019752115.1. Classification (NCBI taxonomy): domain Bacteria; kingdom Pseudomonadati; phylum Gemmatimonadota; class Gemmatimonadia; order Gemmatimonadales; family Gemmatimonadaceae; species Gemmatimonadaceae bacterium. The sequence continues at coordinate 6,506 of JAIEMN010000017.1, read as the reverse complement.
CGACCACGCTGTATCAGCTCGGTGGGGGCAAACCGCTGCTCGTCGTGTTCTGGTCGCCCAACTGCGGCCCCGCCGTGGACGCGCTCCCGGCGATCGAGGCGCTTGGCAAGGATCTCGCCGCGCGCGGCCTGCCCATGATTACCATCGTGGAGCAGCCGCGGCGCGATCGAGCGCTCGACGAGACCATCGCCCGCACCAGGTTCACGCGCCCTGTCTATCTGGACGCCGGCGGCAAGGCCTCCGCCGCGTTCAACAATTGGGGCACGCCGCAACTCTATCTCGTGGACGGCCGTGGGCGCGTGCAGTTCGCGCCGACGAGCGATGTGGACGAGGTGCGCGTACAAGCCGAGGCGATGCTGGCAGCGAAAGACTGACCACGCGGCGGAGCCGCCGGAGGCGTGAACGGCCGCCCCGCCCAACGCGGACCGGAACTTGTGAGCGCGCTCGTGTCTAAGAAGAGAGACCTTCACACCTCATCATGCCCCGACTTCCGCGCCGCCTCACCGCCCTGCTCCTCCTCGCCCCGGCCTCCATCGCCGCCGCCCAGCCCGCGAAGCCCACGGTGGCACCAGCTGCCACCCTCGACACCGCCGTCTTCGCCGGCGGCTGCTTCTGGGGCGTCGAAGCCGTCTTCGAACACCTCAAGGGGGTGAAGCAGGTCGTCTCCGGCTACGCCGGGGGCTCGCTGGTCAACCCCGACTACGAGTACGTGAGCTCGGGGCGCACCGGCCACGCCGAATCGGTGCGCGTGATCTTCGACCCACGCGTCATCGGCTACGACACGTTGCTCGACGTCTTCTTCCGCGTGGCGCACGACCCCACCGAACTCAATCGCCAGGGGCCCGACATCGGCACGCAGTATCGCTCGGCGATCTTCACCACCTCACCGGCGCAGCAGGCCGCGGCCAAGGCGGCCATCGCCCAGCTCACCGCCGCCAAGGTCTATCGCAAGCCCATCGTGACCGAGGTCAAGCCGCTCGACAAGTTCTACGACGCCGAGCGGTATCACCAGAACTACCTGTACACGCACACCGACCAGCCGTACATCGTGTACAACGATCTGCCCAAGCTCGACGCGCTCAAGAAGCAGTTCGGCGCGCTCTGGGAGGACACGAAGGGCAAGTAGGGCGACGGCGCCCTTGTGCGCCGCGGCCCCGGGCCCGAGAATAGGCATCGGTTCGTCCCCCTCCCGACGCCCATGACGCCTGGCCCCTCCTCCGAACAGCCGGAGACGCCTCCGCCGCCGCACGTCCACCGCCGCACCGTGATCGGCGGTGCCGCCGTCGCGGCCGGTCTTGCACTCGTGGGCTCCTTCGAGCAGCTCGCCGCCGCGACCCAACCGGCCGCGCAACCGGCGGCCCCGCCGCCGCCGGCACCGCCGCCAAGCGCCCCGGCCGACCCCACCAAGGTCCTCGGCGCGCCCACCTCGGCCATCAGTGAGCGCTCACCGTTCGTGACAACGGGGCGCAATCCCATCGGGGCCGTGTCGGGCAGCTCGCTGACGCCGCTGCATCAGTTCAGCGGCACGATCACCCCCACTGATCTGCAGTTCGAGCGCCACCACGCCGGCGTTCCCACGATCGATCCGGCCACCTACAAGCTGCTGCTGCACGGCCTCGTCGATCGCCCGCTCGCGTTCACGCTCGACGACCTCATGACCTTTCCGGCCGTGAGCCGCGTGTACTTCCTCGAGTGCTCCGGCAACGGGCGGCTCGCCTACAAGGGCACCAAGCCGGATCTCTCGCCCCAGAACATCGACGGTCTCTTTGCCAACGGCGAGTGGACCGGCGTGCCGGTCAAGACGCTGCTCGCCGAGGCCGGCGTGAAAGCCGGCGCCGAGTGGGCACTCGCCGAAGGCGGTGACGCCGCGCTGCTGTCGCGCAGCATTCCGGTGAGCAAGCTGCTCGACGATGCGCTGCTCGTGTACGCGCTGAACGGCGAGCCGCTGCGCCCCGCCGCGGGCTTCCCCGCGCGCCTGTTCCTCCCCGGCTGGGAGGGAAACACCAACATCAAGTGGATCCGGCGGCTCGAGCTCATTCGCGAGCCGAACATGTCGAAGGACGAAACGTCGAAGTACACCGACCCGCTCCCCGGCGGCAAGGCGCGCATGTTCTCCTTCGAGATCGACGCCAAGTCCATCATCACCACGCCCACGTATCCCGCCAAGGTCGCGAAGCCGGGCTGGGTGCCGGTGCGCGGTCTCGCGTGGAGCGGCCGCGGGCGCATCACCGCCGTGGATATCTCCACCGACGGCGGCGCGACGTGGACCGCCGCAGAACTGATGGGCACCCCCACCGCAAAGGCCGCCGTGCGCTTTCAGCACCTGTGGCAATGGGATGGCAAGCCAGCCACGCTCATGAGCCGCGCGGTAGATGAAACCGGCTACGTGCAGCCCACGCTCGCCGAGTACCGCGCCGCGCGCGGTGTGGGGACCGACTACCACTACAACCACATTCGCGCGTGGGCAGTCGCCGCCGACGGCACCGTGACCTATGGCGGTGCCGCATGACGCGCGCCCTCGTCATGCTCGGTGCGCTCGCGCTGCTCACCGCCTGCGGTGGCGGCAGCGACACCACGACGCGCGGCACCGTGCACCCCGCCCCCGCCTATCCCGCGCGCTTCGCCCTCGGGCGCGAGGCCTCGGCGCAGGAGATCGCGGCGTGGGATCTCGATGTGAACCCCAAAGGCGAAGGGCTCCCCGCCGGCAGTGGCACCGCGACAACCGGCGCGATCGTCTACGCCGCCAAGTGCGCTTCCTGCCACGGACCCAACGGCGAGGGCATCGCGCCCAATCCCAAACTCGTGGGGCGAGAGCCGCGCAACTTCTCTTTTGCCGACTCCGTCGGCCACGTGAAGACGATCGGCAACTACTGGCCCTACGCCACCACGCTCTACGACTACATCCGGCGCGCGATGCCACAGTCGGCGCCCGGGTCGCTCTCGGCGGATGAGACGTACGGCGTGATCGCCTGGCTCCTCGCGCAGAACGAGGTCATCCCCAAGGACCAGGTCATCGACGCCACCTCGCTCCCCAAGGTCGTCATGCCATCGCGCGATCGGTTCGTGCGCGACGATCGGAAGGGAGGCCCCGGGTTCCGGTGACACGCCACAAGCACCAGCGCAGTGACATCACCTACGCCAGTGCCTGTGATCTGCTCGAACACGCGCTGCGCGACGGCCTGCGTCCGCGCATTCTCGACGCGCTCACCGAGATGGACGACCCGCGCCAAAGCGCCATCGCGCTGCGCAATGCGATGCGGTCGCACCTCTTTCCGACCGACGCCGAGCCGCTGCGCCTGCAGCGCATCGTGCACAGCTTCGACACCCGCGCCCGGCGCGCCGGCCTGCACGTGCTCGAGAGCTGGGATTACGTCGCGCACCGCTTCGCCCCCGACATCACGCCGGTATTGATGCTCGACCGCTGCGCGCTGGATCAGGTCCCCGCGGGACGCCAGCGCGCCGCCCTCGCCGTGCTCCTCGACCACTACTTCCTCTCCATTCTCGGGCTGCTCGTGGTTCGCGCCTTTGAGGAAGGCGACCCAAACGAGAACATCGACCGCGCCACGGCACTGCTGCGCGCCCTGCACGGTCGCGACCGCAGCAACTGCCCGCTGGTCGATGACGTCGAAACCCTGCTGCTGTCGTCTATCTCGCAGTACTCTCCCGACGAGCACCCCTACGAGGTCATCGCCCGGCGATTCGACGTGCTCACCGACGACCGGCGCCGCCGCATGGCGCACGCATGTGCCGCCGTCCTCGGCGGGCACCTGCGCTGGGGCATGCGCTTCATGTACCGGCGCGACGTCGCGTTGATGCGCGCGGACAACGTCGTCGACTACCCACTGGTGATTTACGGCGTGCTGAATTGCCTGCGCGATTTTGAAGTCGAGCGATCGGCCGACGCCGATGGCGTTGAACACGCACGCACGATCGAGGCATTGCTCAACGGCCTCTCAGCAGATCCGTCGTTTGCCACGAATAAGACGCCCCAGTGGCTGCGCACCCATCAGGCCGATCACGCCGAACTGCGCGAACGCGTACTCGACAACCGGGACGCACTCCTCGAGGCGTTCGACGCGCATCAACCGTCGTCGGGATCGTATAGCCCACTGGGCTTCGATACCAATTTTCTCTGCAACACCGTCGTCGCCATGGTCGCCACCGCAGTGGCCAACGACGGGCCGCAGCCGTCGCTCAACGCGCTCTTCACCGCACGACCGCGCGACGACACGGCAAGCGCCGAGACCGAGCGATACGCCCGCGCGCTGATGGGCTACGCCGTCGGCAATCGGGTCGCCAGCGAGGCGCCGCTCATCGTGTACGACCCGTACGAAGCGGCGCATGCGTTCAACTCGACACGCACCATCCTGCGGCAGGCCCAGCGCGCCACCGCCGTCGGCGCGGAGCAGTGGATCAACCCACCAGCGCTCACCGCATCCGCACGTACGTCGCAAACGTGACGCCCGTCGTCGCCCCGGTCGCATCCTCGCGCATGTAGATCACGGCAATCGTGTTGTGATCGGGCGACAGTACATTGGTCAGCCGCTGCGTCACCCGGCCGTTGTTCGAGTTCACGATTTCGTTGATGAACGGGCTCACCGTTCGCACCGCCGCGTGTGTCTGCCCCGCATTGCCGGTGACCGGCATGTCGCGGCCGTCGAAGTCCGTGGTGTACCACCAGCGCGTCGTATCCCCGCGCGCACTCACCGCCTGAATGGTGACCTTCATGCCCTGCGCGCCGAACGGCTCGTACGTCATGATGTTGCTGGCCGGCGCCGGCGCGTCTGACTTGAGGAGCCAGCGCCCGAAGCGCGGATTGGCGGGCTGCGCGCCGGCAATCGTCCCGAGCACGAACGTCAGCGCACCAGCAGCGAACCACGGCGAGAGACGGGACATGAGCACTCCTCGAAGGTCGGATAGGTCGGGGCGTCGTGCCCCTATCGTAACACGGTGAAGCCTCGCCGGCCGGTCACCACCCCGCACCCGCGGCGTTCCATCGCCACTTCGACCTCGTAGGCACCGGCGCGCAGTTGACTGATATCCAACGCCAGCTCACGCAGCAGCGTCGGCGTGGCGGCATCCACCTTCAGCACCACATGCTCCGGGCTCGGCTCGCGCCAGCTGATCGCCAGCCCCACCTTCGGATCATCGCCGAGACCGAAGAAGCGCCCGGCGCGCTGCAGCGCGGTCTGTGTCGCCAGGCCACTGATGCGCAGCGACACCGACACGGTATCCGATTCGCGAAACCCGTAACTCTCCCAGGCCACGCCAATCTTCGACGGTGCGGTGAGCCGTAGACTGCCCAGCAACCCCTCGCGGACATCCATCAGCCCCCGACGCTGCACGGCTGCAGCGTCGAGTAGCATCGGGGTCGAGACCGCGCACCGTGTCGCGGCCATCGGGCCCAGCATCTCCGGTGTGATCCCCATGCGGCTCCGCAACCCGGCCACCCCACCGCCCTTAAGAAGCAGCTCCGCCGACAGCACACCGCTCGCACGCACCCGCCCCTCGACGAACACACGATCCCCTCGGCCACCGCGCGTCGATGCCACCTCGCGCACCTCACCGGGCGCCGGGCTGTGCATCAGAAAGAGCTGCCCGTCGATCGCGGGCAGGACATCCAACAGGCCGCCGGTGAGCTGCGCGGCGAGCAGCACGAGCGCCGTCGTATCGCGACGCAACACCACCGCCTGCGTGTTCGGAAGACGCCCCACACTCCCGCGCGGATGCAGGAAGAACTCGCGAGGCCACCACGTCTCCGCCGTCACCTCCATCGGCGGATCGGTGGCGTAGTCGCTGTCGGCCACCGTGAGTGGCGCCGAGGCCACGCGCCACGCGGGCAGCGTGGGTGAGTTGGCGCGCCAGTACTCCACCGAGGGAAAGGGGGGCGCGTTGTGCGCGCCCTGATAGTGCGTGTGCGTCTTGTCCTGCTCGGCACCCGCCCAGAACAGATGCTGCGGCCACCCGTAGCGCAGGCGCATCGCTTCGATCGCGGTGCCACCCACCTCGCGGCGCAGATCGTGATGCGCGTCCAGCGGCAGCTCCATCACGAGTTCGTTGCGGATCTGCCGGGCCAGATGCTCCACCAACCGCAGGTTCACTTCCTCGGCGAAGAACGGCGTGGCCAGCCACCAGAACGCGGTATCGAGCGAATCGCGCGCGGCGCACGGCACCGCGGCGTACGTCGCAGCCTCCCGTGGTGGAAGCAGCGTCTCGACCGAGCGCCACGCACACCGCTCATCGGCGGGCAGGAGCCGAAACACCGCCCGAAAGAGGCGCTCGGCACCCTTCCAGTCGCCGACCGTGTACGCCACGTACCCCTTGAGGCGCTCACAGAGCGTCGCCGCATGTGCGGGACAACGCTCGAGCGCCCGCGTCGCCACCGCCTGTCAATGATCGCCTGATTCTCCCCACCCAGTGATCGTGTCAAAGTCCCCACCCGGTGAAGATCACAGCTCCGCGTGAGCCGTGACGGTGGATCGCATCAGCCCCGCTTTGCGCTTCTC